>CASBQX010000042.1 GCA_949127925.1 Synechococcales cyanobacterium PMM_0002 | reverse complement strand
TTAAACACCATCGCCTAACAACAGCAGCCTTCATGCCCAAACAGTACCGTTCGAGATGCAGGGTTAGAGGCATGGCGTGCCATGCCCCTGTCGTCGTAGAGACGCGATTAATCGCGTCTCTACGACGACAGGGAGACGCGATTAATCGCGTCTCTACGATGACAGGGGACGTGAAATTAATCGTCAAATACGCTTGACGAACCCCCGTTCTACCCGTATGCTCTTTCATTAAGCTGCTGCAAAAGACAGTGGCAGCCCTTACATCAGGACTCAATACTTTAACGCCACTTGGAAAGTGTGACACCACCTCCAAGCGGCTAAGTCCCCTAAACTGTTCTAGGCAGTCGGGCGACCTTGGTGAATGATACCTTGGTCATCCTGCTTTGCACTACACACAAAACGGGATTGATCCAAGGTATTGAGTTCTGGTTTCCTGAACCCACAACTCCTAGGAGACCAGTCTCATGACTCAATTCACCGACTCGGGCGCAGACGTGCCCCCAACTTCTGCTGCGACACGTCCTCAGCGCGAACCCGTCCGCCATCTCATATTTGGCTCCCTCGCCGCTGTCCAGCTCACCATCAAAACCTTGCACAAAAAGGGCTACGCCGAACCCAACGACTGGAGCAAACCCATCCCCACCGGACGATCGGGTGAGGTGATGGCGATTTTGATGAAATACCTGTGGGTCGATTAATCGACAAAGATGATTGAGCGACCTAACGGGTGACCCGAGAGCTGTAGCGGCGAAGCATTGGCACCGAGATTTTGGCTAGGGTTCCAGCATTTTGATGCCAATGCTTCGCCCCGACAAATCAATCGCGACTGGCCAAAATCACTGGTCAAAATCCATTCTAGGTGTGGATTTTTCCTAGATCTCAATCAGATTCTATAGGGCCTGTGGCTGCGTTATGCTGCAATTAACTCCCCACCTTCTGTTAGATTTCTATGACTAGTATTTCGATCGACAGCATTCCATCTGCCCCCAATCCGCTGTCTAAGCCGCGCTTATTGCAGCAGCTCCAGTGGGTGTTTGAACCGGTTGGCTATATGCAGGCAGCCGCCCGCCAACATCCCGATATCTTTGCCGCTGGTGTGGTGGGGGTTGGTGGCAATCTGGTGTTTGTCAATACCCCCGACGCGATTCAAGAAATTCTGACTAACGATCGCAAAACCTATGCGGCTTTAGGCAGCTTCAACCGCATTCTCGCGCCGCTATTGGGTGATTATTCGGTCGTGTTGATTGAGGGCGATCGCCACAAACGCCGCAGACAATTGCTGATGCCGCCGTTCCACGGTGAGCGGATGCGGGCATACAGCCAGCTGATCTGCGACCTAACAGAACAAACGCTGAGCCAGATTCCAGCCGGAACCACTTTTTCGGCTCGAACTGCGATGCAAAATATTTCCTTGCAGGTAATTTTGCAGGCGGTATTTGGCGTGTTTGAGGGCGATCGCGCTGAACAGCTAAAAACAATGTTGACGGTGTTGTTAGATATATTTGCGTCGCCGCTGGCATCTAGCCTATTGTTTTTTCCCAGATTGCAGCAAGATTGGGGCGCGTGGAGTCCGTGGGGGAAATTTATCCGCGATCGCCAACGCCTAGATGACTTGCTCTATGCCGAAATTGCCGAACGCCGCGCCAATCCGGCACCCGAGCGGGTGGATATTCTGTCGCTGCTGCTGTCGGCTCACGATGAAACCGGGCAGCCGATGAGCGATCGCGAACTGCGCGATGAGCTGGTGACCCTGATGTTTGCCGGTCATGAAACCACCGCTACTGCAATGGCCTGGGCACTGTATTGGATTCACCGTCAGCCGCCTGTACGCCAAAAGCTGCTGAGTGAACTAAAGTCTGTCGATCTATCAGACGCCATGAGTGTTTCTAAGCTGCCGTATCTATCTGCCGTGTGCAATGAAACCCTGCGCATCCATCCCATTGCCATGCTCACCTTCCCCCGAGTGGTGCAAGAATCGACCACTTTGCTGGGGCACACCCTCAACCCCGGCACCGCCGTGATGGGGTGCATTTATCTGCTGCATCAGCGCCCAGATCTCTACTGCGAACCGCATATTTTTCGACCTGAGCGCTTTTTAGAGCAGCAATATTCTCCTTTTGAGTTTTTACCGTTTGGCGGTGGGGCGCGCCGCTGTATTGGCGAAGCCTTGGCTCAGCTCGAAATGAAACTGGTATTGGCGACCATTTTGACCCGCTATGACCTAGCTCTGGCGACGACCACCCCCGAACAGCCCCGACGGCGGGGCGTTACCCTGGCTCCTAGCCGTGGCGTAAGGATGAAACTGAATGCCCGGTTGAAGCGGTAAAGGGTTGCTCGTCTGGGTTAGGCCATGTTTCCTTGCGGGGTTGACTCCGCTCCAGCCAATCGGTTTGCTGCCATTGAGCCAGCTCCCGTTTGGCACGGGTGCTCTTGATGTGCTTTTTCACCGTATCGATGCTGATATAGAGCTGAGCCGCAATTTGGCTGCGGCTGTTCCCGGCGCGGTGCAATAGCCAAACTTGGGTCTCACGGGGCGTTAAACCACAGTTCTGAGCTTCGGCGATCGCCATTTGCCGAGTCAGTTGGGCTTTGTCTTCCAAAATTACCAGCAAACTGGGGCGATCGGCTTCGTTTAGCTGCACCCACCGCGTCCGCACGCGAATACTATTCAAATGTCCGGCATAAAATTCACCCTCCAATACCGAAATGGGTTCAGGGCAGCAGGCAGTCTGATCAAGTTCTGTCACAACCCGACAAATTTGCCAAACTTCTTTCGGTACAAACGGAGAATGATGCGTATCTTGCATCAAGCTATGGCAAATTAAGCGAGCATACTGATTTGCACACACCAGCGTTCCCTGGTCGGTCACAATCAAGAGGCCATCAGCAAAACCGTTAAAGATCTCATCAATGTTCATAGTTGATGGGGCTTATATGAATGGGCAATTGCGTCTAAGGGGGCTGACGCTTGAACTGAATCTTGAACTGAATATGGGTCTCTAATTCGCTAGACGAAAGGGCGATCGCCAGCGCCATGAAACCAGAATTTTGCCGTGGGACGCTCTCGTGAGAGTCTCAAAGCAATCTGTTTCATCCACGCCATGGCGACTAGCCACGCCATGCTAGCGACGGAGGATAGGCAGGACTCAAACTGAGTCTAGAGTTACCAACCGATGCAAGAGACTACACGGGGGGTGAGACCCATTTCGGTTGCAGGTGCGTTTTCCTTCAGCAATAGCTCCCCAAAAGCAAGCGGCGCGTCCGGATAGAACGCGCCGCCTTGTGTATGATTATGTTCTCTTTAACTGCTACCAATTTGCGGCAGCTTGGGGCATGGCTTTTGTACAGGACAGGAGGGCATGGCACCGCCATGCCCTTGCATTTGGCTCTAGCGTTTTGCCAGCTTCTTCGACATCTTGCGCAGGCGAATAGAGACTGGGGTAACTTCCAGCAATTCATCTGAACCGATGTACTCTAGCGCTCGCTCTAGGCTCATGTCGATTGGGGCTTGCAGCTGCACCAGTTCGTCGGCACCAGCAGCTCGGTGGTTGGTGAGCTGCTTGGTTTTGCAAACGTTTAGCTCTAGATCTTGCTGGCGGTTATGTTCGCCGACAATCATGCCTTTGTAAACTTTTGTGCCGGGAGTAATGAAGAACACGCCCCGGTCTTCAGCGTTTTTCATGGCATAGAAGGTGGACACGCCTTCGTCAAAGGAGATCAGCACGCCATTGCGACGAGCTTCCACATCGCCTGATAGCTGACGGTAGTCTAAGAAGCTGTGGTTCATGATGCCATCGCCACGGGTAAGGCGCATAAATTCGCCTCGGAATCCGATTAGGCCGCGAGCGGGGATGATGAATTCGAGCTGGGTGCGCCCGCCGACGCGCATGTCTTGCATTTCGCCTCGCCGCTGGCCTAGCCGCTCAATGCAGCCGCCGACCGCTTCTTCGGGAACGTCTAACACCAATAGCTCAAACGGTTCGCAGGGCTGGCCGTTGACTTCACGGTAAATGACCTGTGGCTGCGAAACCTGGAACTCGTAGCCTTCCCGCCGCATGGTTTCGATTAAGATACCGAGGTGCAGTTCGCCCCGCCCGCAGACGGCAAATCTGTCGGGCGAGTCGGTTTCTTCCACTCGCAAGGCCACGTTGGTTTCTAGTTCACGGAACAGGCGATCGCGCACCTGCCGCGAGGTGACCAGTTTGCCTTCTTTGCCGACAAAGGGTGAATCGTTGACCCAGAAGGTCATCTGCAAGGTGGGTTCGTCTACCTTAATCAGCGGCAGTGCTTGAGGATTGTCGGGATCGGTAATGGTTTCGCCAATGTAGGCATCGGCAAACCCAGCCACGGCCACAATATGACCTGCCGTTGCCGATTCCATCTCCACCCGCTTCAGCCCGTCAAACCCTAGCAGCTTGCTGATTTTGGACTTAACGATCGCCCCACTCTCGGTAATCAGCACAGCTTGCTGTCCAGCGCGAATGGTGCCGTTATGAATCCGGCCAATCACAATTCGACCCAGGTATTCGGAATAATCTAGGGTGGTGACCTGTAGCTGTAGCGGCTTGGTCGGGTCGCCTACGGGAGCAGGCACATGTGCCAAAATGGCTTCAAACATGGGCTTCATGTCGATGCCCTCGTCCTTCAGATCGTTTTTGGCATAGCCGCTTAGACCGGAGGCAAATAGGTAGGGGAAATCGCACTGGTCATCGTCTGCGCCCAGTTCCAAAAACAAGTCCAGCACCTTATCCACCGAGCCGTGAGGGTCGGCCTGAGGGCGGTCAATTTTGTTGACTACAACAATTGGCCGCAGACCTTTTTCTAGGGCTTTCTTGAGCACAAACCGCGTTTGTGGCATTGGGCCTTCGTTGGCATCCACGATCAGGATGCAGCCGTCTACCATGCCCAACACCCGCTCTACCTCACCGCCAAAGTCGGCGTGTCCGGGGGTATCTACAATGTTGATCAGGGTTTCTTGGTAATGAACGGCAGTATTCTTCGACAGAATCGTAATGCCTCGCTCCCGCTCTAGCGTGTTGGAATCCATCACGCAATCTGGAACTTCCTCCCCCTCGCGGAATGTGCCGGACTGTCTAAGCAAAGCATCAACCAGGGTGGTTTTACCATGGTCAACGTGGGCAATGATGGCAACATTGCGAATCGGCAAGGTCATAAGAAAAGCTCCAGTTGGGAGAGATATTTTTTGGGCGGGAAATGGTGGCTCCCTTAAGCAAAAGTTCCTGGCGATGGGGGAGGAAGTTGTGTAAAGAGGCCGTAATAATTCTAACGTAATCTTTAACCAAACGACTGCGAGAAAACTGTGGGAAATTTGGAAGGGTGAGACGCGGCGATCGCATTTTGGTCGCGATCGCTTTAAACATTCATCAAAAAGGCTATTCATTTCAAGCCGTTGCGGTTAGAATTTCGGGCTTAAGGCGGAAGACCGTTGCTCAATCAAATCGTTACACTGCCTACAAAATCGAGCCTGTAGGCGATCGCCTAGTAAGCAATCTCAGGCCAAATCATAGAATACACCTTTGAACTGGTTGGCGTTTCACCGATTTTGTCTTTTTTTAACCATCAGCAGGCCATAGACCCACACATTCCCCGCCGGGGCGCAGAATATTTGGGCGCTTACCGCTGCGATTTGTGACGAATGCCATCTTCCCCAGCGGCGGGGCAGGGGTGTAGAATCTGGTCTTGCTCTAAAGAGCCTGTTTAATGGCTCTTTAGAGCCTGTTTGATCAAAGTTGCGTTTTTGGCCGCATGATGTCCGAAAACTCAATTTTCTAGTTTTTGTGACTGGGGAGTTTCACTGCGAATGGCTACAAGTGTTGTGACCGGGGCTGCTGGGTTTGTGGGGTCTCATTTGACAGAAGCGCTGCTGCAACGGGGCGATCGCGTCATTGGGATTGATGAATTTAACGATTACTACGACCCGGCTCTGAAGCGAAAAAACGTCGCCCATTTAGAACAACACCCTAACTTTCAGCTGCTCGAAGACTCGATTGCAGCGCTCAACTGGACGTCACTTTTAGACCAAGTGGATGTGATCTACCATCAGGCCGCGCAGGCCGGCGTGCGCGCCAGCTGGGGCGACGGCTTTCGCGGTTACACCGAGCGCAATATCAATGCCACCCAGCTAATCTTAGAAGCGGCGAAGACGGCTCCTGGCCTCAAGCGGATCGTCTTTGCCTCCTCGTCCTCCGTCTATGGCAATGCCGAAACGCTGCCCACGTCTGAGACCATTTGCCCCCATCCTGTATCGCCCTACGGCATCACCAAGCTGGCTGCCGAACAGCTCTGCCTGCTCTACCATCACAATTTTGGTGTGCCCGTCAGCGTGTTGCGCTACTTCACCGTCTATGGCCCGCGCCAGCGTAGCGATATGGCATTCCACATGTTCTTCAAATCTGTGCTAGACGATCAGCCAATCCGGATTTATGGTGACGGGCAGCAAACCCGCGATTTTACCTTTGTCAGCGACATCGTAGCCGCCAATTTGGCCGCCGCCGAAGTGCCTGGTGCAATCGGGGAAATCTTCAATATTGGCGGTGGCAGCCGGGTGGTCTTAACCGAAGTGCTAGACACGATGGAGCAGATTGTCGGCCAACCCATTCGGCGCAACCACATTGGCAACGCCGCTGGAGATGCCCGCCACACCGCCGCTGATGTGTCTAAAGCCAAACGATTGCTCAACTACATCCCTCAAGTCTCTTTGGCTGAGGGGCTACAGCAAGAATGGCAGTGGGTTCAGGCGCTTTATCGCTAGAGCAACAGCCTCCCTCCTCAGGCTCTGCTTGGGAACGTAGATTCGGAGGCTCTGCCTCCTCTGTGATGAAGCGGCAGAGCCGCTAGCCAGCATTCCCAGCCAGGAGGCTGGGAACGAGAGTCTGCTTTACGCATTGCTGGCGCGCGCTTTCGCCTCGGCGTAGAGTTGCTTAAACAGCGCCTGTTGCTTTTTGTGATCGACGATTGGGGCTGGGTAACTGCACGCGCGGCGATCGCCTGCCGGAATTATCCCGGTGACCAGCAGCTCAGTGTCTAGACTGCGCAGTTCTGGCAGCCATTCGCGAATGTATTCGGCGTCGGGGTCAAATTTCTGTGCTTGGCTGGCAGGGTTAAAAATTCGCAAGGGCTTGGGGTCCATGCCACTCGACGCACTCCACTGCCAGCCGCCATTGTTGGCAGAGAGGTCACCATCTACCAGCCGCTGCATAAAATATTTCTCGCCCCAGCGCCAGTCAATGATCAGGTCTTTGGTGAGGAAACTGGCGACAATCATCCGGCAGCGGTTGTGCATCCAGCCGATTTCGTTGAGCTGACGCATGGCGGCATCGACAATGGGATAACCCGTTTTGCCGTCACACCATGCCTGAAACTGGTTGGGGTTATTTGTCCAAGGAAAATCTTTGAACGGTTGACGATACGGCCCGTCTGCCAGTTCTGGAAAGCTGTACATCACATGCTGATAAAACTCGCGCCATGCTAGTTCTTGCCGCCAAACGCGAATGCCCGCTTGAGCCTCGTCGCTGCGTGTTTGCTCCAGAGCGCTAACCGTTGCTGCCCACACGGTGCGGATGCCGATTGCCCCAAACTTAAGCGCTGCACTCAGGCTAGAGGTGCCGTCGGTAAACGGAAAATTGCGCTGCTCCTGGTAGCTAAAAACAGCTTGGGAGCAAAATTCCTCTAGCCGCTCTTGAGCCGCTGTTTCACCGGGTGCTAGCAAAAATGGGCTGTCCCAGGCAAACCCGAGCTGTTCTGCCGTGGGTAGGGCGATCGCCCCTGCCTGCTGAGCGGTTGCTAGCTCTGCGTCTGTCAGCCCAACTGCCTGCACCAAAGCGGGCACAGGTTCGGCCTTGAGTTTGGCACTCCAGTTGCGCCAAAACGGCGTGTAGACCGTATAGGGGGAACCGGCTCCGGTAAAAATTTCTTTGGGGGTATGCAGCAGATGATCCCACTCGGCCTGCACCTCCACCCCCGCCTGCCGCAATGCCTCTGCCACGGTGCGATCGCGCGATCGCCCATAGGGTTCCACATCGCGATTCCACAGGACTGCACTAGCTTGGAGGGCGATCGCTAGCTTGGGTAGTGCCACTGCCGGAGCATCCTGTAACACCAGCAGCTGACTGCCAACTTTGGCATAGGCTTCCTGCAACTCACGCAAGCAGCCCAGCATATAGGCCACCCGAGCTGGAGCCACATCATCAGGCTGCAAAATCCCAGGGTCGAGGCAAAACACCCCCACCACCTTGGGGCTACGCTGTCGCGCCGCAGCCAAGCCAATATTGTCCGAAATCCGCAGATCTCGGCGGTGCCAGAAGAGGATAGGGTTGGCCATGGGAGATAAATTTCAAAAAGTCCAGCAATGATCTAGAGTTTTAGCCTCTAAAGTTTTAGAGCTTTAGCAACTGGCGAGCCAGCAGCAGGCTAGTAATAGACTTAGCGTCTACTGCTTCGCCGTCTAAGATGGCTTGCTCTAACTCTTGAGGCGTGATCAAGACCGTATCGATATCTTCATCATCGTCTTGCGCAGGCGGATGTTCTAGCTTTTCTAAGTCCTGGGCTAGATAGGCGTAAATCACCTCATCGGAATAGCCAGGAGCCAGGAAGAACTGTCCTAGCCTCTGCCAGCTGTGGGCACGATAGCCTGTTTCTTCTTCGATTTCTCGCTGGATAGTGGCCAACGGATCTTCTCCGGGTTCTAGAGTGCCCGCCGGGAATTCGAGCAATCGCCGCGAGGTGGCAAACCGATATTGCCGCACCATCACCAGCTTCCCCTCTGGCGTCACGGGCACCGCCAGCGCCCCACCCGGATGCCGAATACATTCCCAGTCGCCCTCCGACCCATTGGGCAGGCGCAGATGGCTAACTTCAAAACTAAACTTGCGTCCCTGATAGAGCAGGCGTTGCTTGATGCGCTGAGGCGGTTCGTAAACCATAGGGGGAGGAATGAAGGATGAAGGCGGAAGGATGAGGGATGAAGGGGGGTGGAGTGAGAGATGTAAAGAGTAGGGTTCGCAGGGGAGATAGGAACATGATAGAGGAATTGGCGATCGCCCCAACCTCTTTTCTCCCCTCCATGCATCTCTCATCTACGGCTCCCCAGCAGCATCCCTCATCCCTCATCCTTCATCCCTCATCCTTCATCCCTCATCCTTCATCCCTCATCCTTCATCCCTCATCCTTCATCCCTCATCCTTCATCCTTCACCCTTCATCCTTCACCAAAAGCGCTACGGCGTAAGCGGCGATGCCTTCTTCGCGGCCAACAGGGCCAAGTTTTTCGTTGGTGGTGGCTTTGATGCCAATTTGCTCGGGGTCGAGGTGGAGCACGGCGGCGAGGCGATCGCGCATGGTGGCGATGTGGGGTTTGAGTTTGGGTCGTTCCGCCACAATCACGGTGTCTAAATTGCCAATTTGCCAGCCTTTGTGATGAATTAATTGATCGACTTGCTCTAGTAATTTGAGGCTATCGGCTCCGGCCCATTGGGGATCGGTCGGGGGAAAATAGTAGCCAATGTCCCCTAGGCTGAGGGCACCCAGCAGCGCATCCATGATGGCGTGAGTCAAGACATCGGCATCGCTGTGCCCCAGCAGGCCGAGGTCGTGCGGAATCGTCACCCCGCCTAGGATTAAGGGGCGATCGCCCACCAAACGGTGGATATCGTAGCCATTACCAATTCTGAGGGGCATGGGTAAAAAATAGTGGATTGCTCTAGAAAACCTGACCTACCGTAGGCTATCAGCTTTTTGCAGAGCAGTTCGACTGTTATCTTGATAAACTTTGGCTCGGTTTTGAGCCGTGGCAAACCGATTATCGTTTGGGATCACGCTGTCCATTAGGTCGGAAGCGCGCTGCCAGCGGCTAGCTAGATCTAGCCATTCTGCTCGGGTGGCAGCTTCCCTGCCGTCTACCCCCGCCGCTTCGGCCAGACGCACTGCCTGCACAAACGGATCTGGGGCGGTGGGGCTTGGGCTAGCAGATGGTGCAGATGAAACCTGAGCGTTGGAGCCACCGATTTGCGGAGGTAGCGTTAGCCCCAACCAGTCAAACATCGCCCAACCCACTAGCAGCAGCAGCAGGCCGAGACTGGCTCCGCCAATCATCATGCCGCGCCAAAATTGCTGATTGGCGATCGCCTCTTTGGGTACATTCGCCACAGGAGTGGCGATCGACAGCAGCCGAGCATGGTGCCAATCTTCGGTTAATCGCTTCAACGGGTTCAACCGAGATAGCAAAATCTCCTGTGACCACAGCAGTTGCCCATCCGGATCGCGTTGGACTTCCTGAAGCCACATCAGCTGCTGTTCTCGCACCAGACGACTACTAATATTAATCCGGTGAATATTGCGCGGGCTAATCGATTGTAGAATTTGCCGAATCCGCTCTACTAAAGGCGTTTGTTCAAGCTGTTCAGGGCTAAGCGCTTCACATAGAAGCTGCAAGACTCCATGATCCAGCACAGCGCGGGTGCGAACCCCAGAATCGGCCAGTTTCTCGTTCAAGATCTGAATAATTGCAGCAACACTGCCTTGGCGAGCCTGCCTGAAAATATCATCGATCGAATCCACCGTTTCCATCATCATCAGGATGTTGATTCGTTAAAAATCTTGCTAAGAGGGCTAAGTGTGAAACATCAATCTGCGATATATGCGATACACCAGTAAAAGCAGGCTGAACGAAATTAAAGTTTAATTAACTACCCCTAACTACTTCAGACTAATAAACATACCTCAACTTGGGAATTTGGGATCAGATGATGTGACCCAGCAACTTCTAGAGGCGTCTTAGTAGATATCCCCTAGACTCTATTCAATATCTGGACAAATCTGATGCCTCACTAATCTGCTCTCTATCCTGCTCGCTGCTGCCTTCGCCTCCGTTATTTTGCTCTTACTCAGGGCGTAATCGGTGATCTAAGTGCTGGTCGTCGTTAAATCGGCGAATTTGCCACAGCTCACTGTTAAGCCGATTATGGTCGGTGGTCTGCCAGCGCGATCGCTCGATCCAAAACTCAAAAATGGCGGTGTGGTGTGGAGCAATCTGCCAGGTGCGATCGCATCCCATCAGAGATGCTACTAAGTGCTGCAAAATCCAGCTGTGGGTGATAATCCAAATCGTTTCGCCGCTGCGGTGCTGGGTGAGAAGATGGTGGATAAACCGCTGGGCGCGATCCCAGGCATCCTGCAATGATTCGGCTCCCGGTACCGCAATCCAGTCAGGCGAGGCTTCGAGCGCGGCGCAAAGGGTAGGATGTTGCGATCGCGCCTCTGCCCAAGTTAGTCCTGCAAAAATGCCGTTTTGGAATTCCTTCAGATCGTCGGCGTCCGTAATCTGATAGGTCTTGGCGGCAGATGCAGTGGATAGCGCGGTGGGTTCAAGCGCCACAACCCGTTCCACCGTCTGGACAGCCCGTTTCAGCGGACTGGTGTAGATTTGAGTCGGCTCGCCCCACTTTGCCCATAGCCGCCGACCTAGCTGATCGGCCTGCTGTTGTCCTAGAACCGACAGTTCAAACTCCCCATGTCCTTGCATCCGTTGTTGCACGTTCCCAACCGATTCAGCATGGCGAATAAACAAGAGCTTCAAATATTCCATAAAGCAGTGAATAAGCTAGAAAGATTATACGGTGAACAAAAATTAACTTTTCCTTTAGTTCTAGTTAGCTCTTTCTCAGCTATAAGGTTATGTGCCTATGCCGTATCGGCAAGACAGGGTAAGCGCGTCTAATTTTGTACTTTTTGATACAGATAAAAAGTACAAGACTCTAATTTTTTCCAACTTTCTACTCAAAACAGGACAAACTAACACAAATGATTGAAAAACAGAGAACGCACAGCTTTTTACAAATTTCCACCACACAATAGCCAAATTGTCAATCCCACTCATCGTCCCAATGTAGTACTTTTGAACTTCTTCGCGTTTCGGATGAACCCCAAAACTTTTGTGTAAATAGGGTTTGAGATGCGCTTACCCTGATCGGCAAGAGAGTTAGGAAAAGTTGGTAAACCAAGATTAATTTAATCCTCAAATGCATCCTCCTAAAGATAGATTAATGGCCACAACAGACAGGACTATCGTCGAGAGAACTTATGCTTAGTACAAAGGCACCAGCCTCGCTACATCTTGCCTGTTAGGGATGACAGCCTTCTTAGACTTAATCCCTAGCCTATAAAGGCACGTAAAATAATCAATGACCAAAAGCCATAGCAAGGACAGGTTCTAGGTACGGTTGAACGACTCAGGCGGTTCTGCTATAAACAGAAAAATTACGGTTAAAGATGATCTAGGTAGAGACTGATCCTAGCAGTCTGATGTTGGGTTGATTAAAGCTGTACATGTTGCCAAAAGTACGAGAGTAATACTTAGTTAAGGAGCGAAGTAACATTTTTCAAGCGAAACTTTCCTAGTTCTTGGGTTCCATCGGATAATTTTTGGGATACCATAGTTTTTTAAATTGATCATTAAAAGGATCTAATTTAGAATCTGATTCCTGCCCAAATTGGCAGAAACTCAGGGCTGCTCATACACCAGTGGGCTCATATATCAATAGAGAGATCTTATAGCTGGCCTGCATTTGACCAGCTCTTAAGTTTTAAGTAGAAAGAGCCGGGCTCTATAGGATCTTGTATGCAAATGTTTATAGCGAACATTTTGGGGCTGTGCGACGGGGCTGAAAGCTCTGAAAACTCGTTAAGTCCAGCAAAACCAGCATAGAGAATCCTGAAGAGCCAAGAGCCGTCGGTCATCAAACGTTTTGCAAGTGTTGTATTCTCTGCTTTGCAGGCAGCATAACGCTTTTAAGTTTGGATTATATGGACGCCGATTTGCTTAATCTCACATGTCTGTCAACCTGAAAACTCGTACAACGCGAGTGAGGAGATTCAATGGAAACACTAGCATTTACCCATGCCGCAGTGGCTTACGAAGACCCCAATCCGGCTCCCGAATTACAGATCAACCTGGCAATTCCCAGTTCTGCCTGGGTAGGAGCAATGTCGACAGCTGTAGTTCTTGCGGCTGTAGTCGGTACTGCCCCCAACGCCGAAGCGTCTGTACGCTTGGGTGATGTTTGTCCAGCCGTAAGCGATGTTCAAGCGGCTCTCACCAGGGCCGGTTATAGCCCTGGGGGCATCGACAGCACGTTTGGTTCTGGCACCTTAAGCGCTGTCCGGAGATTTCAATCCAGTAGAGGTTTGTTTGCCGATGGCATAGTGGGACCTCGAACCGCAGACGCTTTGGGTCTAGGCGACGCCGAGAATTCTGACAGCCCCTTCCTAGTCGGCAATAGCTGTGGCAATACTGGCAGTGATGTTGGTGGTGGCGGAATCGGCTTTGTTAGCACGAATGGCAGCGCCCTCACCATTCGCTCTGGCCCTGGTAATGGCTTTGCCGCCATCGATTTTTTGGCCAATGGCACTGCGGTTACCGTCGTTAGCCAATCTAGCGGTTGGTCACAAATTAGGGGTGGCGGTTGGGTTGCGTCTGACTGGCTGAGCGGTTCTGGTGGTATCGGTGGCCCTGGTGGTGATAGGGGCAGCGGTGGCGGCTACCTTGTTTCTACAAATGGCAGCCCATTAACTGTACGCAGTGGCCCTGGACTCGACTTTGCCGCGGTCGATTCTCTAAGCAGTGGCAGTTCCATCGCAATCGTGAGAACTTCCGGCGGCTGGGGACAGCTATCTGGCGGCGGCTGGGTTTCAATGGATTGGCTAAGCACCTCCGGTAATGGTGACTTTGGTGGTGGTAGTGAACCTGGTAGCTCAGGCTTCCTCACCGGATCCACTAACGGCGGTGATTCGGTTGTGTGATCAGATCCTGGCATTGGGCACAGCGCAGTTGCCTTTTTGGCAAATGGCAGCTCTGTTCCTTACAGAAGCTACTCTGCTGGCTGGTACCAAATTACCGATGGCGGCTGGGTTTCGGCTGACTGGGTGAATTAGGTTCTGCGATCTGTAGGTAGAGACGCGATTAATCACGTCTCTACAGAAGGTTGCCAAGGCTTCAGTTGGACGATGCTTGGCGTTGGGCTGAGACTGCCTGAAGTGTACTGACGACCTGCGATCGCGACATCCCAGGACGAATATTGCTTAGGTATAGGATTTGGATAACTGCTCGATCGTCGTCGGTGTACTGATTCACATCTGTCCAGCCCTGGTAAAAAATGCTGTTCTGGTCGCGCCAAGAATCTCGTACTAATCCCATCACCTGAGTCAGTTCTTCTCGCAGCAGGTGACTGCGCTCGCGCTGGGTGACACGGTTGGTGCTTGTGACCAAAATTTTGGCGTGGTTTAAGACGCCTGCATTCCAAGACGTTCTAAAGAATCCCAAATTACCCGGTACGTAGTTTGGCTCTAGCCGACTAAAGTCTGTTTCAGGAGCGTAGATAATTTCAACATTAGGATTGTTGTTGTCAAGCGTTAGCTGCACACCACTGCCACTAATCAGCTCGTTTAGCTCCCCAATAACCCGATTAATGGTGGCGTTGTCTTCACTGGTACGAGTGCCAGAAACCTTAATTCGGACATTCTGAGTCCACTTGCGAATGAGCTGATTAGAGGTGCCCCATTCTGTCCCCAGCGCCACTTCCATAAAATAATCAACTTGCGCCTGGGTAAATTGATTGGGCTGCGATCGCCTTGGGTTTAACAAGGTGCTGACCCGATCGGTTACGGTATTGACTTCAGGGGCAGGGGCTGCTCCGCCTACCCCAGGGGTGGCGATCGCTGGCTGCGGGGTGGCAGTCGTTGAACTTGGCTGGGTCGCGCCAAACACCAACTCTCGCCTTGGGGGAGTCCTAGGAGCCGTTGTGATCGCCCCCGGCTGTGGAGATGGGGTGACGGGACGTTGGGGAGAGCTGTAATCAGGAAATCCATAGGGATTACCGACATTATCGATGACGTCGGGTTCAGGTGCAGGGTTGGTGACAACGGGAGAAAATCTATTGGTCGGATCAGCCAGTGTGTTAGCCGTTTGCACCCGCACCAAATCTCCTCGCACCCAGCCTTCTTGACCCGTGCTGACCAGCCTCACCTGATACCACACGCTATCAGGGCGCTGGCTTTCAGCTAAAATCGCCACGGCTGTGTTGGGGTTTGCCATGGTGACGATGGTCGCCTGTGTGCTGGGAGCAGTGCGGACATTGATGCCAGCCAGCAGATCGCGGGCAGCTAATATACCCGATCGCGGTGTCGTCGAGGTGAGGCTGAGCATGTGAACGCCGTTCGCCAGCGTGGGCAGCTCAATGCCAAACGAACGCGGCGACGTTGTGATTCCTACCACAACTACACAGCAAGCGGCCAGAAAAAGTGGAGGTTGAATCTTCATGAAGTATGAGAAGCCATTTGCAAGGAGTGCATATCCAACTTGTCTGGGGTGTCGTTGTCTAAACTGAATTGGCAGGGCGATTTGAAAGGGCGATCGCAGCCTGCCATCCGGTTGCGAACCTCTCAGCCTAAACCCAAATGGCCAAACAGATATTGATGTGCCGCATCAGCAAAACTGGAGCATTAACAGCGGCATCATCAATAGTTATAAATGGACACGGTGGGGCAGAATGCTGCTTAGGAATGTAAAAGCAAAGTTTTCACACTTCTAAACAGCTCTGCACTTGATAGCAGCTAGCAACGACAGACATCAACAAGAGGTGAATGATTGGCCTCAGACGTAAATCTGGAGTTCCTCACCTATACCGTTCCTCCAAGGCATTCAACCCCTAATCGGGACAATTGAGCAGACAAGAACTAGTATGTTTGTACTATTGTACCACGAGCCAAAGTTCCACCACCAAATTTTGCCCATTAAACGACCCATCTGCCTCCGCCCCGCTCTAAACTAAGCGATATTTCCCAGTCATCCCTCATCCCTCATCCCTCATCCCCCCTATGTCTCTCACCCTCTGCATGATTGTGAAAAACGAGGCAGAAAATCTGCCCCGCTGTTTAGAAAGCGTGCGATCTGTAGTGGATGAGATCGTGCTGGTGGATACGGGATCAACCGATCAGACCGTGGCGATCGCCCAATCCTTTGGGGCAAAGGTCTACTCATTTGCGTGGACGGGAGACTTTTCGGCGGCTCGCAATGAATCGTTGCAGCATGCCACCCGCGACTGGATTTTGGTATTGGATGCCGATGAAGTATTAGTCGCAGAAGTAGTGCCCCTGCTCAAACAAGCCATCCAACAGCCTGACTATTTGGTGATTAACCTGTTGCGCCACGAAATTGGTGCCGTGCAATCGCCCTATTCGCTGGTGTCACGCCTGTTTCGTAAACATCCAGCGATTCAGTTTTCCCGCCCCTATCACGCCATGATTGACGACAGCGTGGCGGCATTGCGGCAGCAAGAACCCCACTGGCAGGTCGCAGAAGTGACAGAAACGGCAATTTTGCACTATGGCTATGAGCCAGGGGCGATCGCCAGCCGTGATAAGTGGCAAATTGCCTGCAGCACCATGGAGGCATACCTAGCTCAACACCCCAACGACCCCTATGAATGCAGCAAATTGGGGGCGCTATACGTGCAGATGGGCGACGTTGAACGGGGGATTGACCTGCTGAAGCAAGGGCTGGCCAGCGTCAAATCCATAGAAAACATGGCAGGGGAAGCTGATCCGCTGTCAGTTCATGCGAGCGCCCCGGTTGAGTACGAATTGCACTATCACCTAGGGAGTGCCTACAGTCGTTTAAACCAAGCAGACTTGGCGGCAGAGCACTACCACCAGGCCATCAAGCAACCCATTTTAGAACGGCTGAAGCTAGGAGCCTACAACAATCTTGGCAGTTTAATGAAAGTCAACGGCGATTTGAATGGGGCTAAGGCTGCCTACGAAACCTGTGTGGCGATCGCCCCCGAATTTGCTCTGGGACACTACAATCTAGGCACAACAGTCAGAGCGATGGGGCACCTCACCGACGCGATCGCCCATTACCAAACGGCGATTCACCTCAACCCCGGCCATGCCGAAGCGCATCAAAACTTGGGCGTGGCGCTACTAAAACTTGGCAGAGTTGAAGAAAGCTTGGCCTCCTTTGGGCGGGCGATCGCCTTGCATTCGCACCACAACCCTCAGCAGGCTGAGCACCTGCGTCGGAGCCTCAAGGAGATGGGATTTCAGCTCTAAATCCGTTAGCCGTTGCGTGCTGCTATACCATCAGGGGCACGTAAACCTGCTTGAATAAAATTAAACTCTGATTAAATCTTGATTAAGTTCTACCCAACTCCAGCAGGAATTCCCATGAAAGCCAAAAAGAAGACCAACACAGATGCCCAAGCGGATGTCCTAGACTCTCCGATGGCAGCGCTGGCAGCCCTGAAAAGGGGCAACAAAAAAAAGGAAAAAGCGGCTGAAAAGCCGGAGATTAAAAAGCACACGACGGAAGATGAAGGGAGTTCTAAACTATCTAATAGAATCTATGAAAAAGAGCTTTCAAAACTGCAATTAGAATTAGTCAAGATGCAGTACTGGGCGAAGTTTACGGGAGCACGGGTTGTCATTTTATTTGAAGGGCGAGATGCCGCTGGCAAGGGGGGAACCATTAAGCGCATCACCGAACCCCTCAACCCTCGGGGCTGTCGCATTGTTGCGTTGGGCACGCCCAGCGATCGCGAAAAAACCCAGTGGTATTTTCAACGCTACGTTGAGCATTTACCCGCAGCAGGTGAAATTGTCTGCTTTGACCGCAGCTGGTACAACCGTGCTGGCATTGAACATGTGATGGGTTTTTGCAGTAAAGCAGAATATAGAGAATTCATGCAAACCTGCCCTGAATTTGAGCAGATGCTGGTGCGCTCAGGCATCATTTTGCTGAAATATTGGTTCTCCGTTAGTGATGAAGAGCAAGAGCGTCGGTTTCAATCTCGGGTTACCGATCCGGCTCGGCGTTGGAAACTCAGTCCAATGGATTTGGAATCGCGCGATCGCTGGGTTGATTACTCCAAAGCCAAAGATGATATGTTCGCGCATACCAATATTCCAGAAGCACCTTGGTTTACGGTTGAGGGCGATGACAAAAAGCGCGCTCGGCTGAATTGTATTCACCATGTGCTTTCCAAAATTCCCTACGTAGACATGACGCCCAGCCCGCCAGAACTCCCTCCCCGCAAATCTGCGGGTCACTATGTGCGGCCTCCCATCAATGAACAGTTTTTTGTGCCCTCTATGTATTAATCCTTCTGTGTATTAATTGGTGATGGCCACTGAACGCGACTGATTTCGTCCTGCGTGGGTCAGGTGGCGATCGCCCACCAATCGTAGAGACGCGATTCATCGCGTCTCTCGGTAATCATTCATCGCGTCGCCAATGAATCGAAGACGCGATTCATCGCGTCTCTATGCCTTCACGCCATATTCTGCAAGCACGGGCATCAGATCGAGTTCACGCGGATAGATCAGCCAGGTACGCTGCAATGGCTGCGTCAGAGTTTTAACCAGTGGCGACAGCTCGCTCAACTCCTGTAAGCCTGTTTCCGATTGCAGTTTGATGCCTCGCTGGTAAAGGGTGTAGCCTCGGCTGAGGGCGATCCGAATCCCGCCATAATAGGTTGGATCGAAGCCTACTTGAGCCAGTAAGTGATGCACATGGCTCAGCAATTTGGGGTGCAGGGCTGGATCGACATGGCCTAAGTCGAGCGATTTGAATAAATCTCGATTGATAAACCGACGGCATAGATCGGCCAGCACTGGATCGGGGTGCTGCTGCCAGCGCTGGAGATGATAGGTAAACATGCCGTCGTCGGCAGCCAGGTATTGCGCTAAGGGCAGGTGGTTGCAGTCGCCTTGCAGCCATGCTGTCAGGGTATCATCGGCAAATAAAGACGCGGTGGCAAATACTTCCTGGGCGCGCTGAAAGGCTTTTTCTAAGAGCCAGGTAGCGGCCACATTTTTGGGATGGTTATACACCTGGGCATACATAAAATAGCGGACGACTAGGTAGTGCTCGATCGCCGCCATGCCTTTACGCGCCACCACAAGCTGCTGGCTAGGAGGGTCATATCCCATGGCCATCAAAATCCGATCGAGGTCGAGTTTGCCGTAGGAGGTGCCGGTAGAATGGCTGTCGCGCATGAGATAGTCGAGGCGATCGCAATCCAACTGGCTAGACACTAGCTGCCACACCAGCGGCACCGGGTGCTGTTTTTGATAGACCTGCTCTAGCTGCGGCAATAGATCGGGGTCAAATTGGTCGAGCAGCGTCCGCAGCGGCGGCGATTCCCGCAAAATTCGCCCCGTCCAATGCTCGTGCTGGCTGCCAAAAATTTCTTCGCAGGTGTGGCTAAATGGCCCATGCCCCACATCATGCAGCAAGGCGGCACAGAGCACTGTCGCCCGGTAGGGTTTGAGGATGGGATGGCGGAGGATCAGGCGGTCGAAGGCGCGACGGGCGATCGCCATTACCCCCAAGGAATGGGTAAACCGCGAACTTTCGGCTCCATGAAATGTGAGGCTAGCGGGGCCAAGCTGACGAATTCGCCGCAGCCGTTGAAAGGCGGGCGTATCAATTAGCTGAATTAGCAGCGCTTCAACCGGATCGCTCTGGTCTAGGGCGATCGCCCCATGCAATGGATCGTGATAGGTGCGACCAGAACCAGACAGGCAAGCAACAGACATGGAGATCACCCACTCACAGGGTCGCTTTTGGCAATCATCGTTGGGTTGAGCAACCGCTGAATGGCAGCTTGGTATTGGGTGTCGTCTGGGGTGGCCAGCTGGTCGCGGCTGATGGGCTGTAGGGCGATCGCCTCATCGGGTTCGATGCCTTGCCGGTTGATGTCATGGTGGTTGGGGGTTTCGTAATGGGCGATCGTGACCGCCAGCCCTGACCCATCAGACAGATTAAACAGCGACTGAATTAGCCCTTTGCCGAAGGTTTTCTCACCCATTAACTGGGCGCGGCCATTGTCTTGCAGCGCCCCAGCCAAAATCTCGCTGGCACTAGCCGTGCCCTGGTTCACTAATACCACCAACGGGTCATCGGTTAAGGGTTCGCCCCCAGCCTCAAAGCTATCCTGCACGCCCTGGCGATTGACGGTGTAAACAATGGTAGATTCCTTCAGCCAAAGGCGGGCAATGTCAATCCCAGACTGCAACAGCCCACCCGGATTGTTGCGCAGATCTAGGATGTAGCCGTTGGCTCCTTTGGCTTCCATTCGGGCGATCGCATGGGCCACTTCGGCAGCGGCGTTGGCGTTGAACTGGGTCAGCCGAATGTAGCCGATGCTGTTGCCGTTCGCCTGAGGCCGCAGATCGGCATACACCGGATTGAGCGTAATGCGATCGCGGATTAGTTCAATAATTTGGGGTTCAGGCGCTTTGGGGATTGGGGAAATGCTGCTGTCAGGCGATTTGCCAGACGCCACCCCGCCTGAGGTATCCGTGGAGATATCCGTGGGCGATCGCCCAAGAGACCCGCCCTGAGCCGGCACAATCGTCAAGACCACGCGGCTACCAATAGGCCCGCGCATCCGCTCAGCCGCTTCGTCTAGGGTCAAATCAATTGCCGAGGTGCCGTCGATTTTGAGAATGCGATCGCGCGCCTTAATCCCCGCTTGGTCTGCGGGTGACCCTTCAATTGGGGCAATTACCTGTAGCTCACCCGTACTGGTTTCCTGGGTAATCTGTAAGCCCACGCCTGTGAGTTCACCGGAAGTATTCGTTTGCAGGCTGCGATACTGGTCGGGTTTTAACAGGCGAGTGTAAGGATCGTCTAAACTACCGAGAATTTCTTGAATGGCACTGTAGGTTTCTTCCCGATTGCGCAGGGGCTGCTTCAACCTGCGCTGACGCACCAGCCACCAGTTTTGGTGATTAAACGTATCATCCACATACGCCCGATCGACAATCCGCCAAACTTCATTTAGCAGTTTTTGCTCGTCTGTCAATGCTTGAGCCGCCGGAGCGCTGACGTTCAAAACCAGCATCAGCACCAGCGCCAAGAATAGTCCAACTCGAATTATCCGGTTCTTCATAGCTATAGATCTTAAACGTCAATCCTAGAAGTTGCCTAGGGCAATCTGAAACAGTTCCTCGGAAGAAACCCCCAACATCACGGACACATTAGCTTCTACAGATTCACGTCAGCCGTTTAATCTCGCTATATTAACAGAACCCGATCTAGGAAACCTCCAAAAGTTAAGCATTGTATCGTTAAATCTGATAGATAGCCATGTTATTTTTAGAGACAGCCATAATTTTTTTTGGAACTCTTGCTTCATGTTTACAAAGCAGGTAACTGACTCAAAAGCCTACCAGTGGTTTGATGAACGGCTGGAAATCCAGGCGCTCGCTGATGACATCAGCAGCAAATACGTTCCTCCCCACGTTAATATTTTCTACTGTCTAGGTGGCATCACCCTGACATGCTTCATCATCCAGTTTGCCACTGGGTTTGCGATGACTTTTTACTATAAGCCTACGGTCACTGACGCATTTGAGTCCGTCCAGTACCTGATGACTCAAGTCAACTTTGGTTGGCTAATCCGCTCCGTCCACCGCTGGTCTGCCAGCATGATGGTGCTGATGATGATTCTCCATGTGTTCCGGGTCTACCTCACAGGCGGTTTCAAAAAGCCCCGTGAACTCACCTGGATTACAGGAGTAGTTCTAGCCGTGATTACCGTTGGCTTTGGAGTGACAGGCTACTCCCTCCCTTGGGATCAGCTGGGCTACTGGGCCGTCAAAATTGTATCTGGGGTTCCTAGTGCTATTCCGATTGTGGGCGATCAAATTGTCGAACTGATGCGCGGTGGCGACAGTGTGGGTCAGGCTACCTTGACTCGCTTCTATAGCCTGCATACGTTTGTACTGCCTTGGTCGATTGCCGTATTCATGCTGCTCCATTTCTTGATGATCCGCAAGCAGGGCATCTCTGGCCCTTTGTAAATGGCTCAACAAGTAGCTCAACAAGTAGCTCAACAACTGGTTCAGTATTACTTATCTACTCTTTGGACGCTAAGGAGAACACCCCTAAACTATGGCAACTATAAAAAAGCCGGATCTAACCGATCCCGCGTTGCGTGAAAAGCTGAAGCAGGGCATGGGTCACAACTATTATGGTGAACCTGCTTGGCCCAATGATTTGCTCTATATTTTCCCCGTCGTAATTTTTGGCACCATTGCCTGTTGTGTGGCATTAGCAGTGCTAGACCCGGCTATGGTTGGCGAAGCGGCTGATCCGTTTGCGACTCCTCTAGAAATTTTGCCAGAGTGGTATTTGTACCCGGCCTTCCAAATTCTGCGGATTGTGCCCAACAAGCTTTTGGGTGTGGCGCTACAGTCTGCCATTCCTCTGGGCTTGATGCTGGTGCCGTTCATTGAGAACGTCAACAAGTTTCAGAATCCCTTCCGTCGGCCAGTTGCTACCACGATTTTCATGTTTGGTACAATTGTTACCCTCTGGATGGGCATTGGTGCCACCCTCCCAATTGACAAGTCCCTGACGCTGGGTTTGTTTTAGGTCTAGCTTTATCGCCTTTAGCGCCTCTATCGGTTTTCAGAATGTAGCTTTTGCATATCTGACTCTGGTTTGGGCGCTAACGTTTTCTAAGTGATATAGCGTAGATGATGTAGCGTCAATCTTGCGGCGATTTTTCACCCCACTGCGTGTGAACGTATTACAGCACGAACGTCTTGTTGTTGCCAGTGACTTAGCTACCCTCAACGCAGTGCAGGGTTGGTTTAATGACTGCTGCACTTTTAATGCTTATAAGATTCCTTGGCTTAAAAATCAGATTTATCCTTTAAATTTGGCCTTGGCAGAGGGCTTTTCAAATGCTGTACGCCATGCCCATCGGAATTTGCCACCCGAGACAGTGGTTGAAATCGATCTAGCTTTTTGGGATGATTGGCTAGAGCTGCGGGTTTGGGATCACGGACCACCGTTTGACCCAGATATCTTAAAAGAGCCGGAACCGGGTACTTTGCGTAAAGGTGGATATGGCTGGTTTTTGCTAAGGCGTTTAGCCGATCGCGTTTCTTACGATCGCTACTTAGACGGGCGCAACTGTTTGCTGATTGTGAAATATGGATTTCAGCGGTGAAGCCGCCATCGTACCTGTTTCTGTTTCTAGAAATTTTTGAGCAGGAAGGCGGGATTCAGTCCTACATTCAAGCTGTGCTCAGGAGCTATGGGGAGCTAAACGATGTCCCCCCGGCTGTCATATTTTTGCTGCGCGATCGCCTAGAGCACTCTACTCTCCCGGCCTCCCCCAATATTCGGCTGCGATCGCTTTGGCATCCCAATCCTCATGTGGCAAGGCTAAAGCTGGCGATCGCCCTTCTCGGGTTTTTGTGGCACCAGCGCCCGCAGCGGGTGGTTTGCGGGCATATTTACCTAGCGCCCTTGGTAGCAATCTGCTGCCTGCCGCTGCGCATTCCCTATACGGTGATCGCCTACGGGAAAGAGGTGTGGCAGCCGTTGCCCCAGCGGTTGCGCTTAGCCTTGCAGCACGCCAGTCAAATTTGGACTATTAGCCGCTATACCCGCGATCGCACCTGCACAGCAAACCAGCTTTCGCCCGATCGGTTTCAGCTATTGCCCTGTTGTGTCGATGGCGATCGCTTTTTCCCTAGCTCCAAGTCTGCAATCTTGTTAGAGCAGTATGGACTAACAGGCGCAAAGGTCTTACTGACCGTGGCTCGGCTGTGGTCTGGCGATCGCTACAAGGGAGTAGATGTCACCATTCGGGCGTTAGCGGCGATCGCCCAGGCGATTCCCACGGTCAAATATTTGGTGATTGGTCGCGGCGACGATCAGCCGCGACTGGCTGCCCTAGCGCAAACCCTGCACGTTGCCGATCGAGTTGTGTTTGCTGGGTTTGTGCCCACCGCTGCCCTGCCCGAGTACTATCGGCTGGCCGATGGCTATGTGATGCCGTCGCAAGAGGGGTTTGGCCTGGTCTATTTGGAAGCGATGGCCTCCGGAGTGCCCGTGCTGGCAGGCGATGCCGACGGATCGGCAGACCCGTTGCAAGATGGACGCCTGGGCTGGCAAGTCGATCACCGTGACCCGACCGCTGTGGCGATCGCCTGCATTGAGCTGCTTCAGTGCCCGCCTCAATGCCCGACCCAATGCCCGCCTCAATGCCCGCCTCAATGCCCGACTCAATGCCCGCCTCAATGCCCGCCTCTCGATGCGGGGGCAGCGGGCATTGCCGACCCGCGATGCGATCGCCAGTGGTTGCGGCAGCAGGCGATCGCTAACTTTGGCAAAGCCACCTTGTCACAGCGGCTGCGTGCCCTTTTGACCACGCCTGCTTGAGCGCCGCTAGTTTGGCTGGTGAGCCAGAACCGCCGATGAGAAACGGTATCATTTGGTAGGGGCACGGCACTGCCATGCCCCACAAGATGTGTCGCATCTGGGATTAAACCCAGATCAGGTTTCCGTCTTGTGTGTGTTGTTCCTAGAATCGCCATGTCTTCTGCCGATAAAAACATCCGTACCCTGATTATTGCCGTTGTGTTGAGTGGGCTAGCTGTGGGCTGCCAGGAGAACAAACTTGCTCAGTGCAACCGCCTGACTCAGGTCGCTAACAAAACCGCAGAAGAGGTGCAAACGGTGGTGCGAAATCATACCGTTCCGGATAACGGCGCGTTTTTGAAAGTGGCTGCTCAATATGCACAGGGTCAAGTAGCCATGAAGGCTGTAAACCTGTTTGACCCTCAGCTTCAAGCCTATCAGCAGCGGTTCATGGCGCTTTATACTGAGGTGGCTACCGCTGCCAAAAATGTAGCCCAGGGCATGGCTACACAAAACTTAGACGCTACTACCCAAGCCCACACTACGTTTCAATCGGCTACGAGTTTAGAGCTGCCGTTGGTGGAAGAGGTCAATACCTACTGTGGCAGTTCATCGACCCCGCAATAGCCCCTGCCAAGCGCTCCGTTCCATTCAGCCTGTGGCTTCTCTATGACTAGAAATTCTCCGCACCCGGCAGAACAGCGACTGGTGTTGTCAGATGTGAGCTACCAGCAGTTTGAAAACCTGCTGGTAGAGCTAGGTCCGCACCGCACTGCCCGTCTTACCTATGTGCGAGGCAAGCTCGAAATGATGACGCCGATGGCAGAGCATGAACGCTGCCGAAAATTATTGGAGTCATTAATTTTGGTGTTGGCAGATGAGGCTGGCATGGCAGTAGAGGCGATCGCCCCCGTCTTAGTCATCCACCCCGAGCTACAGTGCAGCATCCAACCCGACGCCTGCTACTACTTGCAAGCGCCAGACTTGCAATCGTCAGACAGGGCGGAGCGATCGCTAAATCCTGATGAAATCGTTACGATTCAGCTACCTCAGCAGCCGATTCCAGACCTGTTGGTGGAGGTCAGCATGACCAAAAGTGCGCTCAACAAACTCGCCATTTGCGCCAGTTTGGCCATCCCCGAACTGTGGCAATATATCACCACGGGCGGAGACGATGTATTGAAGGGAGCCATCCGAATTTATCGATTGCACAATCAAGCCTATGTGGAATCTACACACAGTTACGCGTTTCCAGGGTTGACCCCCAACCAGATTTTGCAATTTCTCCAGCACAGCGACACTCTCGGTCTACAAAAGGCGATCGCGCTTTTGCGAGATTGGTGTTCACAGCAGCGATAACGGCTGCGAATACGAGTCTCGAAATTGGGCGATCGCCTAATTGCTACAGCTTGGTTCAAATTTGGGACTTTCAAGAGTTCTGAAATTGCTGTGATTTCATTAGATTTCTCGTTCACTTTTCGTTGACCTAACACGAGCCGATTCTCACTCGCCCAAGCACCTGCCATGTGGATCATGTCTTGTCTACCACCCCGGTCGTAACTGCCTCGCAGTGTTTTTCCCAAAGGTGTCGTGAGCGGGAATCCCATTCGGCAACTCCAAAAAGGTTTCTAGCCACTCCTGTTTCGCAATGCCATACTTTTCAAGTTCGACCTAATTATCGGTTCCATAAATCACTGCCCAAATTGTGATTAAGACACTATTGAGTCATAAATGCTCAATCCTATGCTGAGCACGCGGATCGTCAAGCGGACTGAAGTGCTCTTTGATCGGAATAATCGCGGCATCCATCATCACAGAACACTCCTCACAATCAGGTCTGCTCTGGATTCTATGGTCTCTTTTCGCTAGTTCCAACCCCTGACACGCAATTGTTAAGAAACGTATGCGTTCGCCCTACACATTTGTAGGTTTAGTTGGATTTAGTGGAATTGCTGACAGCGATGCTGGATAATGAAAAGGTTTTCACTGTCGCCTGTAAACAACAGACACAAGATGGGGTCAATTGCCCTATTCAAGCCCCTCAGTGAATACCTTTCATCCTTCATCCCTCATCCTTCATCCCTCCATGCGCACCCACTACTGCGGTCAACTTCGAGCCGAGCACGTTGGCGAAACCGTCACCCTCTGCGGTTGGGTCGATCGGCGGCGAGATCATGGCGGGGTCATCTTTGTGGACTTACGCGATCGCACCGGAATTTCCCAAATTGTCAGCGACCCAGAACACACCCCTACCTCATACCCAGCCGCTGACGACCTGCGCAACGAATACGTCGTTCGCATTACAGGGCGCGTCACCCAGCGTCCGCCCGCATCGCTCAACCCCAAGCTAGCCACTGGCGAAGTCGAAATCTATGCCGACCAGATTGAGCTACTCAACGCCGTCCGCAAACCGCTGCCCTTTCAGGTGTCTACCGCCGAAACGGAAACCGTACGCGAAGACCTGCGGCTCAAATATCGCTATCTAGACCTGCGGCGAGAGCGGATGAGCCGCAACCTGCAACTGCGGCACCAGGTCGTCAAAACCCTGCGCCGCTACTTAGAAGACGAGCACCAGTTTACCGAAGTTGAAACGCCTATCCTCAACCGTTCCACCCCTGAAGGCGCGCGCGACTACCTTGTACCCAGCCGCGTCCATCCCGGTGATTTTTTTGCGCTGCCCCAGTCGCCGCAGCTATTTAAGCAAATCTTGATGGTGGCCGGAGTCGATCGCTACTACCAAATTGCCCGCTGCTTCCGCGATGAAGACCTGCGTGCCGATCGCCAGCCCGAATTTACCCAGTTGGACATGTAGATGAGCTTCATGACCCAGGATGAAATTCTCGACCTAAATGAAGGCTTAATCTGCCACTTGATCAAAACGATTAAAAGCGTTGACCTGCCCCGGCCGTTCCCGCGCCTCACCTACGCCGAGGCGATGGATCGCTACGGCAGCGACAAGCCCGATACCCGGTTTGGCCTAGAGCTGGTGAATGTGTCAGACATTGTGCAGGGTTCTGGGTTCAAAGTATTTGCCGATGCGGTGAGTAAAGGCGGCATCGTCAAAATTCTGCCGATTCCAGGCGGCAATGAGGCGATTTCCAATGTGCGGATTAAGCCCGGTGGCGACTTGTTCAACGAGGCAGCAGCAGCAGGAGCCAGGGGTCTAGCCTACATTCGGGTGCGCGAGGGCGGCGAAATTGACACGATTGGCGCAATCAAAGACAACCTGACAGCCCAGCAAAAAGCCGAGATTCTGAGCCGGACGGGGGCAGAGGCGGGACACCTGTTGCTGTTTGCGGCAGGCGACACAAACACGGCCAACAAAACCCTCGATCGGCTGCGTCAAGTCGTCGGCAAAGAGCTAGGGCTAATTGATCCCGACCAGCTCGACCTGCTGTGGGTGGTAGATTTCCCCATGTTTGAGTGGAATGCCGACGAGAAACGGCTCGACCCGCTGCACCACCCGTTTACCGCACCCCATCCCGATGACATCGGGGATCTAAAAACAGCCCGTGCCCTGACCCACGACATTGTGTTCAACGGGTTTGAAGCGGGGGGCGGCAGCATTCGGATTTACCAACCCGAACTCCAGCAACAGGTATTTGAATTAATTGGCCTGTCGGCAGCAGAAATCCGCGATAAGTTTGGCTTTTTGCTGGAGGCGTTTGAGTATGGTACGCCCCCTCACGGCGGTATCGCCTACGGGATTGACCGCTTGGTGATGCTGCTAGCAGGCGAAGATTCAATTCGAGATGCGATCGCCTTCCCCAAAACCCAGCAAGCCCGCTGCCTCCTCACCAATGCTCCATCTGCCGTTGACGACAAGCAGCTGAAGGAACTGCACATTGCCACCGTTCAAAAACCCAAGGGATAGACTCAAAAACTAAGGGTAGACGTTGCTGATCGATTGCCAGGAATATTGAGGAATGAGAATTCAACAAGGGAGGATGCGACACATCCTGTAGGGGCACGGCAGTAAGGGCATGGCAGTGCCGTGCCCTTACCATTTATGGCACTGCCATGCCATTAGCCAATAGTTGATCTATCGTGACCATTAATGAAATTTAGGGCTATTGCAAAAGGAGCGCTTTCTCAATTCAAGCGCATAATGATATCAGCTATATTAGGACTGAAATTGTCCGTTTATCTATTGCTAATTTTTTACCGTTAACCCCTCGACTGCAAGCACAAGGTAAATCGCTATGGAATCTCTCGCATATCTTTATGGTGCTGCCGCTTACGAAAGTAATGAACCGATGCCTCAGATCAGGTCGTTCGATACTCTAGGCTCAGCAGTGCCAAGCTCTGCCTGGATTTCCATCCAACCCCTGTTTGCAGCCGTTTTAGCGATCAGCGTGGCGCATTCGGCGCTGGCTGCTGCCACGGGGGTCGTTAGCACCACCGGAAATCCCTTAAATATTCGCAGCGCCCCTAATGGAGACGTAGTGGGTAGTGTGCCGGATGGGTCGCGCCTTCAGTTGACTGGCCGTAGCCAAGATGGTTTTCTGGAGCTATCTAACGGAACCTGGGTGGCCACCGAATGGATTTCGACCAGCGGCACCGATGTCCGCAAGTCGTCCAGCATTCCGTCTGCCTCGGTGTCTAGCATTCCAACGGCCTCTGCTTCGCCCACGCGCCCGCCTTCCAGTAGAGCAGAGCGGACTGTAGCCTATATTGCCACAGCGGGTGAAGGCATTAATGTGCGTACCGCTCCTGGTGGTCAGGTCGTGGGCACCTTGCCCAACAGCACCCGAGTTGAGTTAACCGGGCGCGAAAGCCAGGGTTATTTAGAGCGCACTAATGCTACCTGGTTAGACAAGCGCTATGTGTCTGCCAATCAGCCCCGCGTGGTTCAGCCTGCTCCCGTTAAAGCGGTTTCCCCATCGGTTCCTGGTCAGGAGATCGCGCCACCTACCTCTATTCAAGCCTCTTCTAGCCAGCCGCTTCGACCCACAACTCCGGTCAAGGCTCCTCCTCAGGCTGCTCCTCAGCCTGCTCCTCAGACTACTCCTCAGGCTACTGCTCAGGCCGCTCGCCCAACGGCCGTCAGCCAGCCAGCCCCCAGTCAAGCGGCGACCAATCGAACGGCTCAAACCGTTGGCTATGTCAGAACCACAGGTAACCCCCTCAATGTCAGGAATGCGCCGGGTGGGCAAGTGATTAGCACCTTGCCAAACGGGTCTCGCGTGGAGTTGACGGGTCGAGACAATACAGGCTACCTAGAACGCAGCAACGGCACCTGGTTAGACCAACGCTATGTCGCTTACACGCCGTCCTCGGGCAATCAGGCCGCCAGCCCCAGTCCTAGCCCCAGCCCCAGACCTAGTCCTAGCCAACCTGTGACCGCTCAGCCTCGTCCTACCGCCACCAATCCTAATCCCGCTCCTGGCACCGTCACTCCTGGCACCGTCACTTCTGGCTCCAGCAATACCAGTCGGAGCAGCGCCACAGTTAGAACTAGCGGTGATCCATTGAATGTTCGCAGTGCGCCGAACGGAGCGATTGTGACGACTGTTGCCAACGGCAGTCGAGTCGATTTGACCGGACGACGCAGTGGGGAATGGGTCGAGCGGACTGACAGGACTTGGGTTTCTAGCGCTTGGCTGGCAGTGAGTCCTAGCCCCACGCCAACCCAGCCTCAGCCGAACGTTGGCTCTAGCACGACCACCGCGACCATTCGCACCAATGGCAGTTCGCTGAATGTCCGCAGTGCGGCTGGGGGAGCGGTGGTGGGTTCTGTGCCCAATGGCAGTCGGATAGACCTAAGCGGGCGACGCACTGGGGAGTGGGCAGAGCGCACTGACGGGACTTGGATCGCGAGTGTCTGGCTAGTTCCAACGGCAGGAACAGCCCTCGGCACAGGCAGTAATCCTGCCGCTACTCCTGGCAATAGTGGCAGTACTCCGCCTGCCGTTGGCAGTGATGTGAGCGCTGGCACCATCCGCACCAATGGCAGTCCGCTCAATGTTCGCAATAATCCAAATGGTGCGGTGATTGGCGTCATTGCCAATGGCAGTCGGGTGGAGCTAACAGGCCGCAATTCGAGCGGATGGGTGCAATTGGGACAGGGTGGATGGGTGGCGTCTGAGTGGGTCGTGCGTTAGTTCATGATTTGACTGGCGATCGCCTCAATCACTTGGGTGAGAGGATGGTGAGGAAACTTGACGGCAAATACCCCATTGCTGGCCAATACCATCATTTCATCTGAGTGCGGCAAGACGCCCACCACCGCAGCCCCATAGATTTCCTCTACCTTCTGTTTGAGCTGCCCAAAGTCAAACACCGTGGGGGCTTTGTTAATCACCATCAGCAGCTTCGGCACTTCTAGCTTGCGCGCAACATCGACCGTGACAGCCGTTCCTTGATAGTCTTGCTGGTCGGGGCGCAAAATCAGCACCAATATATCTGAAATAGTGATTGACAATAAGGTTTCTTCATTCAATCCAGGGTGAGTATCAATAAATAAGTAATCGAGCTTTAGTACGTCTACTAACTCTTGAAACCCTTCATTCAATAGACCCACATCGTACCCTTCACGCAGCACTCGGGCAATCTCTCCTGCCTTAACGCTGGATGGGACTAAGTAGAGCTTGCTGCGGCTGTTGCCTGTCCCTTCTAGGATATGGGTGACGTCGTGCGCCACCTCGCCAATCGATCGCCGTCCCCACAGGTAATCATTCAACGAGCGATCGATATCATCTTCTCCAAACCCAAATAGAACGTGAATTCCTGGAGACTGAATGTCGGTATCGACGATGCCCACTCGATATCCATAGCGAGCGACGGTAGTTGCCACGTTGGCCGTTGTGTTAGATTTGCCAGTCCCACCTCGATAGGAGTGAATGGAGACAATTTTTGACATGCAATACCTCTAAGTCTCACAACGTCTATGGTGCCATTAAATACGAATACAGTTAACTTTTTCAAGAACCGCTCTGGGTGCAATACTTGAAAAAATTAACTGTATTTCATGCACTTAAACTGTGCTGTATCGTTCGTGAATCAGCTCCTAAATCCGCCCCTAAAGCCGCCCCTAAATCAGATTAGGATCGTCAACTCTCATGGTGTCGTGGTTATAGTTTTCTAGCCAATAGCCCTGATCATCTTGATGAAATTGCTCTTCCCATAGCGGGATTTTACCGAGCTTGGTCGTGACAATATACTGGGGAACGGCAAATCCAGTCATGTGACCCAACAATCCTCGCATAATTTCTCGACCTTTTTCGATACTGGTGACAAAGTGTGAAACTCCGGTGACGTTGTCGCAGTGGTAGAGATAGTAAGGCCGGACGCGGATTTTGAGCAATCCCTTCAGCAGCGATTTCATGGTTTCCAAATCGTCGTTTAGCCCTTTGAGCAAAACAGTTTGATTTTGAACGGGAATCCCGTGCCGTAGGAGGCGATCGCAGGCTGCGGCGGCTTCGGGCGTAATTTCTTTGGGATGGTTGAAGTGAGTATTGAGCCAGATCGGATGATATTTTTCTAGCATGGCGCAAAACTCTGGGGTAATGCGTTGGGGCAATAGCACCGGATAACGGCTGCCAATTCGAATGATTTCCACATGAGGGATCTTACGCAGGCGAGAAATAATGAGTTCTAGCTTTTCGTCAGAATAGGTCAGCGGATCGCCGCCCGTTAGCAGCACGTCGCGGATTTCGGGATGGCTGGCAATATACTCAAAGTCTTGTTCCCATGAAGCCGCTTCATTGCTTTCAAAGTAGGTGCCGCTTAAATCGGTAGTGTGGTACTTGCGGGTGCAGTGGCGGCAATAGACGGCGCAGACTTCTGTGATCAAAAAGATGACGCGATCGGGGTATTTATGCACAACCCGATTGGTTTTGCGATAAACGGTATCTCCAACCGGGTCATTATCGGAGCCGGTAAACGAGATAAATTCCTGGACGCTAGGGACCGACTGTTGCCGAATTGGGCACATTGGGTCATCTTTGTCCATCAAGGCTGCATAGTAAGGCGTAATGCTCCAGCGATATTTGCCTTCCGAATCTTGAATGGCTTGTTCTTCGTCGGGTGTGACGTTAATCCACTGACGCAGGTCTTCTACCGTACTAATTCGATGCTTAAGCTGCGATCGCCAGTCAGTCCAAACCAAATCATGTGCTTTCTGCATGACGACAAGTGCCTTATTAATGGTGGGGGGATGAATTTCGGCTGGATAGGCTCAATGTGATCTACTTTGTACTAATGTGCTACCCAAGATATCCTAGCTATTGGCCTATAAAGTACATTTTGCACACTTTATGAAAAAACAAATATCTGTAATGCGGCCATCTGTTTCTACAGCACAAGGACGCCAAAATCCTTAAAATTACAGAGCTGTTTGTAGCATATGTAAAATATTAGTTAAATCCTTCCGGATTTCTACGTATTTAGGCGGATTTCCCAGCTTTTTG
>CASBQX010000041.1 GCA_949127925.1 Synechococcales cyanobacterium PMM_0002 | reverse complement strand
GGCTATGCTTACATCCGGTTTACTGGCAACTGTTCCCGCTACGTTGGCGTGGAGTCCTAATGTCGCGATTGTCATGATTTTGTGCAATATTGTGGCGATCGCCATTGGCAAATTTACGATTCAGCAGCCTAACGTAGGGCCTGAGTTGCCATCTCCTAATCTGTTTGGGGGTCTGAGTTTGGGTGCTCTATTGGGCACCACCTCCCTGGGACACATTCTCGGAGCTGGGGTAATTTTGGGTTTGTCTAACATCGGTGCCCTCTAAGGTGTGGAGTTTAAGTTCACAGTTTTGAATTTTGAGCTGATCCCCTAACCCAACATCTAGACCTGATTGCATCTTGGTTCCTGACTAAAACGCCCTGCTGTCGCTGTGGGGCGTTTTATCAAGCCAATTTTTGTCGGCAAATTTCTATAGATTGCGTCAGATTGCCCGAATAACCTCTCTGACCCCTCAAAAATGTAGAGAAAGATACCTTAAAGATTGGCTTTGATTAAGGAGTCTACATGAAGCGCATGGTCACTGTAACAACTGAGGAAATTGCCCAGTATCGATCTGAGCTGTCGGCAGACATTGGAGCTTTGGCGGCGTTGGACGTCGCGGAAGACTGTGAGGGTGATTTGGAGGATGCCGCGATCGCCCTAGCACTGAAGGCTGGCCAAGAACCCGACCAGTCGGATCGCTGGCTAGAAGGGTTTGCCAAACGCTGGCGAGCTTACATTTGTCAGTCTGGGTTTCGCCAGGGTGTAGGAACAGGGGCGATCGCTAAGGGAGTGCAGCTGCTGGCCGCAGAAATGGCCATTCCATCGGGCTTAGCGACATTGGTCTTGATTTATATCCATAAAACGGGTGTGGACATGTTTTGCAAGCCGCTTGAAGAAAAGCTGTGAGCAGGACTGGAGCGGTAGCCTGCGGAGAACTGCGTGGATCTAGGTGGGATCGTACAGGCACCTTGTTAAGCTGCTTAAATAAATATTTCGTAATCAAGACCACCATTTTGGAAGACATTCGGAAGAAATACCTAAACCTGCCCTGATCCCCGGATGTAGTCATTACAGTAGTAGCTAGGGAGTGCTGAAGACGTCATGGAATTGGCGGCTGAATCACCCTCAATCTGTTACTCAGGACGTATTAAGTTTGTTGATTACAACCCCCGAACTTTGTTGCGTATTTGGTTGGAATCGAAGGAGGCTGGCGCATGGCTAATTCTGCTCTACCGATGAATTTAGTTTCTGCGGAAAGCGAAACCGCTGCTGTGGCTCGCGCCCAAGCAACGGGACGAATTCGGTGGCTGGTGTGGAAGTTGGCGATCGCCACGCTGCTATTAATGGCGATCGGTAGCGCTACCCGTGTGATGAATGCGGGGCTGGCCTGCCCCGACTGGCCACTGTGCTACGGCACCCTGTTCCCCGGCGCGCAGATGAACCTCCAGGTGTTTTTGGAGTGGTTCCATCGGCTAGATGCGGCTCTGATTGGGTTCTCTACCCTGGCACTGGTGGCATTGAGCGCCTGGTATCGCCGTGCATTGCCCAGTTGGGTGCCGCTGGTGTCGCTGTTTGCCCTAGGGCTAATTTTGTTTCAGGGCGTACTGGGCGGGTTAACGGTGACCCAGCTGCTGCGGTTTGACATCGTGACCGCTCACTTAGGGACAGCGCTGCTGTTCTTTACGACGCTGTTGATTATGGGCGTGGCGCTGCTGCCTTACCAGGGCACTGGCACCGTCGGGAAATTGCCCTGGGTTAGCCTGGTTGCCACCGGGTTAGTCTACCTCCAAAGCCTGTCCGGTGGGCTGGTTGGGTCGCGCTGGGCCTTGCATCAATGCCTAGATGGATCGCAGCTATGCAGCGTCATGAACAGTCACTTACTTGGCGTTGTGCCTGCGAGTGTATCAGTGCTGGCGATCGCCGCCCTGGTGTGGCGCACTCCTGCTTTGCACCCGGCGCTGCGGCGGCTAGGCACAATGGCCGCTGGGTTTCTGGCACTACAGGTGCTCTTGGGTGTGGCCACGTTTCGGCTGCACTTGCAGGTAGAGCTGCTGACCGTCGCGCATCAAATGATCGGTGCCTGCCTACTGGGAACGCTGGTCTGCTTTACCACACTGGGAATGCGCGATCGCCACAGCATTAAGCTGGCTACCCCCCCAACGGGCGACAAGTTGTCCTCCGGCATCATGCCGACCGGATTGGTCTAGCTGAATTAGAGCCAATTAAATACTTTCTGGTCAATCTGACTTCAGTTCCAGCGATTGCCAGGCTTCAAACCATTGCTTTAGGAATTTCAGAATGCAAGAAACGATTTCTCCCAATGCCCCCCGCCATCACGAAAATTTGGGGCAGTTGATCCAAAGTTATTGGCAATTAACGAAACCGCGCATCATCATTTTGCTGCTGGTCACCACCGCTGGCAGCATGTGGATTGCGGCAGAGGGCCAGGTCGATCCCTTTTTAGTGCTGGTGACTTTGGTGAGTGGGGCGCTAGCAGCAGCCTCGGCCAATACGATCAACTGCCTCTACGACCGCGATATTGACTATGATATGGAGCGCACTCGGCACCGTCCCTTGCCCTCTGGCCGGATTCAACCCCGAGATGCGCTGATTTTTGCGATCGCTCTCGCGCTGATTTCCTTCAGCCTGCTGACGGTGTATGCCAACCTGCTGAGCGCTTGCCTTGCCATGTCAGGGATTGTCACCTATGTCCTGGTCTACACGCACTGGCTCAAGCGCCACAGCACCCAAAACATTGTGATTGGCGGTGCCGCTGGCGCTATTCCCCCCTTGGTCGGCTGGGCGGCTGTGACTGGGGAGCTAAGCTGGGCGGCCTGGGTCTTTTTTGCCATTATCTTTTTCTGGACACCGCCCCACTTTTGGGCTCTGGCCATGATGATCCGCGAGGACTACAGAAAGGTGGGCATCCCCATGCTGCCCGTGGTTGCCGGAGAAGTGGAAACCGCTAAACAGATCTGGATCTATACGCTCATCATGGTCCCGGTGACGCTGCTGCTGGTGTATCCCCTGCATGTGATGGGTGCCGTTTATACTGTGATTGCGCTGCTGCTGGCGGGTATCTTTTTGGCCAAAGCTTGGGCACTGCTAGAAAACCCAGGCGATTATGCCACGGCGCGATCGCTGTTCAAATACTCCATCTTTTACCTGATGCTGCTCTGCGCCGGGATGGCCGTGGACAGTCTACCCATTACCCACCAGGTGACGGAAGCGATCGCCCAAAACCTCAATGGATTGGTCAACTCCTCGTTTTTGAGCCAAGTCGTTTTGAGGTAGATCTCAGGACAATCCCTGGTTCAAGGCATAAATCGTTTGCGATCAAAGCCAGGAAACAATTCAACCCACAGGTCTTCTAAAATAAGCAGTGAGACAGGTATTAATCCCACAGGATTCGAGGCAAATGGCTCCCGCAGTTGTAATCGAAAAGCTCCAGAAACGCTATGGCAGCGTTGACGCCGTTAAAGATGTTTCATTAACGATTGAATCGGGCGAAATTTTTGGACTGCTAGGGCCTAACGGGGCAGGTAAAACGACGATTTTGCGCTGTCTTTGTACCCTAGCCACTCCCGACAGCGGCCAGATTGAAGTATCGGGTGATTCTGTATTGACCCATCCTCGGCTGGCTCGTCAACGGCTCGGCTACGTGGCACAAGAAGTAGCGCTAGATAAGGTGCTGACGGGGCGTGAGCTGCTAGAGCTACAGGCGGCGCTGTACCATATCCCGCGTGCCCAAATCAAAGGCCGGATTGCTCAGGTCGTATCTTTACTGAGTCTTCGTGAGTGGATCGATCAAAAAACAGGCACCTATTCGGGCGGCATTCGTAAACGGCTAGATCTGGCGGCGGGCTTGCTGCATCAGCCAGATGTCTTGGTACTAGATGAACCCACTGTGGGACTAGATATTGAAAGCCGGGTGGCCGTGTGGGACTTTTTGCGCCAGCTGCGCACTGCTGGAACGACGGTGCTAATTACCAGCCATTATTTGGAAGAAGTGGATGCCTTGGCAGACCGGGTGGCCATTATTGACAAAGGACTAGTCATTGCCACAGGTACACCCTCAGAGCTGAAAGACGGACTCGGAGGCGATCGCATCACGCTGCGCCTGCGAGAGTTTACCCCGGCTGCCGAAGCAGAGAG
>CASBQX010000040.1 GCA_949127925.1 Synechococcales cyanobacterium PMM_0002 | reverse complement strand
GCCAAAAATTATTGTGTTGGACGATGACCCGACTGGGTCTCAAACCGTTCACGGCTGCCTGTTGTTGACGCGCTGGGATGTAGAGACGCTGCGGCTGGGACTGGCGGACGAGTCGCCGATTTTCTTTGTCCTGACCAATACGCGGGCGCTGCCTCCAGACCAAGCCAATGCCGTGACGCGATCCGCCTGCCAGAATTTGAAGCAGGCGATCGCCCTCGAAGGGGTGCATGAGTTCCTGATTGTCAGCCGCTCGGACTCGACGCTGCGAGGACACTACCCAATCGAAACCGATGCGATCGCCGAAGAGCTAGGGCCATTTGATGCCCACTTCCTCACCCCGGCCTTTTTTGAAGGGGGGCGCATCACCCGCGACAGCATTCACTACTTGATCGTCAACGGCGTGCCCACCCCCGTCCACCAAACCGAATTTGCCCAAGATTCGGTGTTTGGCTTTCGTCATAGCTACCTGCCCGACTATGTGGAAGAGAAAACCAGTGGGAAGATTGCCAGTAGCCAAGTCGAGCGGTTTCTGTTGGCCGATGTGCGCTCAGGAACCCGCGATCGCCTCATGGCCTTAGCTCACAACACCTGCGTGGCGGTGGATGCCGAAACCCAAGCTGACCTAAACCAGTTTGCGGCTGATGTGCTGGTGACAGCGGCGCAGGGTAAGCGCTTTCTGTTTCGCAGTGCCGCCAGTTTGCTGACTGCGCTCACGGCTCTGCCACCGCAGCCCGTTGCCCCAGAAGCCATGGCCACCTACGTGCGTGACGGCAAGCCGGGTGCGGTAATTGTCGGTTCCCACGTCAAAAAGACCACCGAGCAGCTAGAAGACTTGCTGCAAGCACCTGGTACGGTGCCCGTTGAAGTCAACGTCTCGCTGCTGCTAGACGAATCTTCCGCGCAACGAACGAAATTGCTGCACCAGCTGCGGCATCAGGTGAGCGAGGCGCATGCCCAGGGCAAAACTCCCGTTGTCTTCACCAGCCGCCAAGAAATCAATTTTGCCGATACCCAAACCCGGCTTGACTTTGGCGCGGCTGTTTCTGGGCTGCTAATGGACATTGTCCGGGGTCTGCCAGCGGATATCGGCTTTTTGATTAGCAAGGGTGGCATTACCTCCAATGACGTGCTCAGCGACGGCCTAGCGCTGACGGCAGCTCGGCTGCTGGGGCAAATTCTTCCCGGCGTGTCGGTGATTCGTACCCCTGCCGACCATCCTCAGTTCCCCCACCTGCCCGTGGTGCTGTTTCCTGGCAATGTGGGCGATCGCACAGCCGTAGCCCAGGCATATTTGCGCCTCAGAAACAGTCTTGAGCCGGGTTAGTCGATTAGGCTAGGAAGGTTCATTTGCTGAATTGTGGGATGAATCACTGTGGGATGAATCCTTGCGGGATGAATCAAGGATGTGAGCGGCTCGCTCGCCTGCCCAACCCTCTGCTTCGCCGTTCCTAGAACAAATTTCCTACCCAAGTGTTTCGAAATGCAGCCTGACGACTAAGATGTATAGGTAATTTAGGCTGCTTGTTGATCCGTCTCGTCCCTTTGACCCCCTCGTCATTTCCCTGGCATGAATTCTGACTCTCCTCCAGTTTCTGCATCTGTGTCGGCTATTTCTTCGCCCCCGGCAGAGCTAAAAGAGCAAAATCCCAATTTGCAAGTCCGCTTCAAGAGTGAGGGCGGGCGACTGCTGCTGCTGTTGCCCACCGAATCGGAAAACGGGTTTGGTGCTGGCTGGACAGAGGTATGGCAGCAGTTTAAGCAACGGATTAATTCGGGTGAGCGGTTTTGGCAGCCCAATACGACGGTGCATCTGATTGCCCGCGATCGCCTGTTAGATGTGCGGCAGTTGCAGGCGATCGCCGATACCTTGGCCGAAACCGACCTGCATCTGAAGCGGGTTTACACCAGTCGTCGTCAAACGGCAGTGGCGGCGGCTACCGCAGGGTTCTCGGTAGAGCAACACACACCCGTGAGTCACCTGAACCAGCCTTCAGAAGCGGGGCAGGCGTTAGCAGAGCCGCTGTATGTGGAAGCTACCGTGCGTTCAGGTATGGAAATTCGCCATCCCGGCACGGTCGTGATTCTGGGCGACGTTAATCCCGGTAGCTCGATTGTGGCCGACGGAGACATTGTGGTCTGGGGTTCGCTGCGTGGCGTGGCTCACGCTGGCTCTAGCGGCAACGAGCGCTGCTTGATCATGGCTTTGCGCCTAGAGCCAACCCAGCTGCGGATTGGTGAACATGTGGCGCGGGCTCCCGAAAAGTCGCCGACCCAGTTTCAGCCCGAAGTGGCCTACGTCGCAGCGGAAGGGATTCGCATCACCAAATCTACCGATTTCACCAAATTGAGATTAGTCTCCCAGTAACGGTGCTGCCAGGTATTCTCTCCCAAGTATTCTCTCCCAAGTATTTTTTTTGAGGCTGCTGTTCATGAGTCGCGTGATTGTGATTACATCTGGAAAGGGAGGGGTCGGGAAAACCACGACGACTGCCAATTTGGGCATGGCGCTGGCGCAACGCGGGCGCAAGGTTGCCGTTGTGGATGCCGATTTTGGCCTCCGCAATTTGGATTTGCTGCTGGGGCTAGAAAACCGCATTGTCTATACAGCTGTGGAGGTGCTGGCTGGAGAATGTCGGCTGGATCAGGCGCTGATTAAAGACAAACGCCAGCCCAATTTGGCGCTGCTGCCCGCTGCCCAAAACCGCACCAAAGACGCCGTTACCCCCGAGCAGATGAAGCAGCTCGTGGGTGCTTTGACCGAGTCGTTTGAATATGTGCTGATTGACTGCCCCGCTGGAATTGAGATGGGCTTTCAAAATGCGATCGCCTCGGCCAGCGAAGCGCTAATTGTGACTACGCCAGAGATTTCGGCGGTGCGCGATGCCGACCGCGTGGTGGGGTTACTAGAAGCGAACGATGTCAAAAAGCAGCATCTGATTGTCAACCGCCTCAAGCCCGCAATGGTTCAGGAGGATATGATGATGTCAGTGGGTGATGTGCAGGAGATTCTGGCCATTCCGCTTATAGGCGTCATCCCCGATGATGAACGGGTGATTGTTTCGACCAATAAAGGTGAACCCCTAGTGCTATCGGCCAAAATGTCGCTGGCTGGAATTGCCTACGACAACATTGCGCGGCGATTAGAAGGTGAGAAGGTGCCTTACTTAGATCTGACTGCGACCCACGATGATCTGTTTTCCCGGATTCGACGGATGTTTCGCAGCCCATCACGATAGTGGAACTGCATCGCAGCCCTTTGATCCAGTTAGGTTGCCATTCCTTTATCCCATTCTCTTCTCCTGCCCCGGTATTTCATGCTTAGCGAACTTCTTGACCGACTTTTTCCCCGCCAGCCCGATGTCACCAGTCGCGAGACTGTAAAGCAGCGTTTGCAAATTGTGCTGGCTCACGATCGCGCCGATTTACCCCCCGCTACTATCGAAAAAATGCGGCAGGAGATTCTGGAGGTGGTGTCTCGTTATGTGGAGATTGACCAGGAATCCACAGAGTTTTCGTTAGAAAATAATCAGCGGGCTACGGCCCTCATCGCCAATCTGCCAATTCGTCGAGTTAAACCGGGGCAATAGGGCGAGCTTGGGTTGCTCCGTTACGAGCCG
>CASBQX010000039.1 GCA_949127925.1 Synechococcales cyanobacterium PMM_0002 | reverse complement strand
CGTATATATTAAGAATATAGGGGCAGAGTTTCCGAGAATCATCAAAAAAATTTCAAGGTTTTGAGGGAGCATCCGGTAAATGTTCAAACAACTGGCTGGCAGTCATATGCCACAGTGCCGACTGCGCAATTTTGAGTGATGAAACCAGATCGAATTCAAGCAGATCACATCAGCGCCCAATGTCACCTATCACCTACAGCCCTGCCTACACACTGGTACCCACCTACGAATGTTTTAATCGCTGTACCTATTGTAACTTCCGGGCAGAACCTGGTACCGATCCCTGGATGACGCTAGAGCACGCCGCCAGCCTCCTTGCGCCTCTCCGTCATCAAGGGGTGATTGAAATTCTGATTTTGAGTGGAGAAGTCCATCCTCGCAGCGCTCGACGCCGTGCCTGGTTTCAGCGAATCTACGATCTCTGTGAACTGGCACTGAGTCTGGGTTTTTTGCCGCATACCAACGTCGGCCCCCTCAGCGTTGAAGAAATGGCTCAGCTCAAATTGGTGAATGTATCGATGGGGCTAATGCTAGAGCAGCTGACTCCGGCGTTGCTAGAAACCGTGCATCGCCATGCCCCTAGCAAAATTCCGGCTGTCCGGCTGCAACAGTTGGAATGGGCAGGCGAATTGCAGATTCCCTTTACCACTGGGCTGCTGTTGGGCATTGGCGAAACCGAGACCGATTGGGTAGACACATTGACGGCGATCGCCCACATCCACCGTCGATGGGGTCACATTCAAGAAGTCATTTTGCAACCTCACAGCCCTGGACAGCAGCAGGCGATCGCCAGCCAGCCGTTTGATCCAACAAAATTAGCTGACGTAGTGGCGATCGCGCGTCGCCTGCTGCCCGCAGAGATTACCTTACAAATTCCTCCCAACCTGCTGCCCACGACTCACGACCTGCTGGCCTGTATCGCTGCCGGAGCAAACGATTTAGGCGGCATCGGTCCCAAGGACGAAGTCAATCCCGACTATCCCCATCCGCACGATGCCCAGCTAGCCGCCACCTTGATGCAGGCCAACTGGCATCTACAGCCGCGCCTGCCGATCTACCCTCAGTACGACCACTGGCTGCCCCCCGCCCTGCAACCGATTGTGAACGATTGGCGCGATCGCCTAGCGCGGCTAGGGCAAGCAGAATTCAGGTGAGCCGCAGACCCCAAACAGCTCCCAGGCAAGACATCACTACACCCCATCCACCCCACACTGACAAACGGCTGTGATAGATTCTTCAAAGTGGAGCAATTTTATCTTGCCTCCTCCCCTGTGCTGGACCCCGCTGATTTCTATCGCTGTCTCCCTTCTTCTCCTATGCTCCATCCCTGGCACAACCATCTGGGTTCCCAACGTGATTGGGTCTGGCGTGGCTGGCAAACCCGCTATACTTACATTCGAGCAGCTGATCCCATCCATCCAGACAGCACCCCTATCGTCTTTCTACATGGCTTTGGAGCCTCTTTGACGCAGTGGCGCTCTAATCTTATTCCTCTGAGCCAAACGCATACCGTCTATGCCATCGACCTGTTGGGCTTTGGTGCTTCCGAAAAAGCCCCGACCGACTTCCGGGTAGGGCTATGGGTAGACCAAGTGCGTGACTTTTGCCGTGAATTGATTGGGCAGCCCGTCATTTTGGTAGGCCACTCCCTCGGCGCATTGGTGGCTCTAACTACGGCGGTGATCGATCCAGCGTTGGTTCACGGCATGGTGTTGCTGACCTTGCCCGCATCTCGCCAAGAATTGCTGCCGGGTTGGTCACAGTCGTGGGTTGGCAATATCGAATCGATCTTTGCCACACCGTTTTTAATTAGACCCCTACTGCGGGTAATTCGTCGTCCTGGCTTTTTGCGCGCTGTGCTCAAAACGGTTTACAGCAATCGTGAATATGTCACCGATGAGTTAATCTCCAGCTTTGCGATTCCTGCCTATGATCGAGGCGCTGCTAAGGTGCTTTGTCGATTGGTGCAGGCCAGAACGCAAAACGATTTCAGCCTCAGCACGAAGACGTTACTCCAAGACTTAGATCTGCCCATGCTGTTGCTCTGGGGTGAGCAAGATCGGGTCATTCCGCTCACCTGGGGACGGCAGCTGCCGTTGATCAATCCTCAGCTTAAGATGGTAGAAATCCCCGATAGCGGCCACTGCCCGTATGATGAGTGTGCTGATCGGGTTAACCAAGAAATTCTCGCCTGGGTCAGGCTGTGTATTGAACCGAAAGGCTCATCTTAATCTGTCTCATTCTTCTGTAGGGGCGCACGGGCCGTGCGCCCCTACAGAAGAACGGCCGTGCGCCCCTACCAGCAATCAAATTCCCGATCTGATTAAATCCATAATCCTAATCCACTCGTCAATCTCAGATCACCCGCTCAGGTGAGACGGCTGGATGAAGCTAGCCGACTAGGGCTTCTCGTATGCTTAGGTCATAGAGAACAGAGGCAACTAGAGATGAAACTTTCCTATCGCGGTGTGAAATACCAAACTGAACTTCCCACAGTCGCTACATCAGCTGGGGATGTGATCGGCAAGTATCGTGGTGTTGAATTGCGGGAGCAAGTGCAGACCGCACACTAATCGGCGATCGCAGCAAACGCTGAGGGTAGCTGACATCGACCATTGAGATCTTGACAACGGATTTTCTCGATACCTGGTAAGGGGGCTTACCGGGTATTTTTTTGGAATTATTGTTTGGGGTCAAATCGCACCTAGCCGATCTGACGCCCGCTGCCCGCCAAACCGCTCGGCAATGATGTCGTCATAGGTATCGGCAATGGTGACAACCGAAAGAATACAGGTTTGCAGCTCCATCAGATCCATATGTTCGCCGCCCAGTATCGTGTGGGCAAACATGACTTGTCCCTCTGACCCTAAGTGAAATGCTCCAAATAACATGCGTTGGTTTTCATGGAGCAAGTACTGCATCAAGTCTGCGTCAATTGAACTATTCAAGGTGACACAGCTGCACGCTTTCACAATCACCAACTCTCGTTCATCCCACGGATGCACTTCCCAGGGCAACACCTCAACAGCCACTCTAGCCGAGCCATAGGTCAGCTCAAATCGGGGCGCGTCGGGGACTGTATGCAGCGATTTGTTGAACAAGGTAGCCTGAGCCAAATACTCTGCAACCTTTTGATAGG
>CASBQX010000038.1 GCA_949127925.1 Synechococcales cyanobacterium PMM_0002 | reverse complement strand
GCCCCAGTCTCCCACCCCGACTGTGGCTACCGCTCCTCGCGCCCCTGTGGTTGTCCCCTTGCCCCGCAGTTCTACCCCAGCCTCCACCGCACCCTCCACCGCTGCGCCAGTTTATTTCTATGTCGTTATGGACTTTAGCGGCGATCGCAGCCTAGAGCAAGCGCGTCAGGTGGTGGGCGATGCCTTTCTACGCAACTTTTCAGATGGCGCTAAAATCCAATTTGGTCGTTTTGTAGACCGCGAACGAGCGATCGCGCTGACCCGCGATTTGCAAAGTCAGGGCGTTTCTGCGCGGGTTTACCAGCCCTAAGGCTAGCGACTGCTTGCTCACCCTCCGGATTTGGCATGTCTAAACTTGGGTTGCGATCGCGCCTGTTTTTCTCCCACGTCATCGTCATGATTGTGGGATTGGTCACCATTACGGTGATTGGGAAGTTCTCGTCGCCCCGGTTTTTCGTGGTGTACTTAGATCACATTGAGGGCAATGTTCTGAGCATTCGCACGCTCAGAACCGAACTCATGAGAGGCTTCGAGTTAGCCTGGACGCGGGGAGCGCTGTGGTCCTTGGTGATGGGTGCCACAGCCGCAGGTGCCCTCAGCTACCTGGTCTCCAAACGCATTGTGCAGCCGCTGATTCAAATGGAGGAAATTACCAAAAAGTTTGCCTCAGGCGAACTAGACGAACGCGTACCCGACAATGAAATTCCTGAGCTAAACCAGCTGGCCTCTAGCTTCAACCGGATGGCTGCCGACCTCAAAGGAGTAGAGCAGCGCCGCCGTGAGCTGGTCAGCGACCTGACTCACGAACTCCGCACCCCCCTTACGGTATTGGAAGGGTACCTAGAAGGCTTAGCCGATGGCACGATTGAATCGTCGCCTGCGGTGTACGAGCTGTTGAGCAAAGAAGCCAGTCGAATGCGGCGACTAGTCAACGATTTGCAAGAACTTTCCAAAATCGAAGCGGGCTATCTGCCGATCGATGCTCAGCAGGTCGATCTGTATCCGCTGTTAAATTCTGTTGTGCAGCGCTTTTCAGATCAGCTCTTGACCCAAGACAACCCCCATATCTATCTCGACTACCCGCCCGAAACCCCGCTAGTGCTGGCAGATCCGGGGCGCGTAGAGCAAATTTTAGTCAACCTGCTCAGCAATGCCCTGCGCTACACCACAGTTGGCAGTATTACCGTGCATGTATGGCACAGCGAAACCCAGGTGTGGATTGCTGTAATCGACACTGGGCAAGGGATTTCACCCAACGACTTGCCGCATGTCTTCGATCGATTTTGGCGCGCCGATCGCTCGCGCAATCGCCACTCGGGCGGCACCGGCATTGGGCTAGCCATCTCTCGCCGCTTAGTTGAACTTCAAGGGGGCACGATTGATGTCGATAGTGAACTAGGCATAGGGAGCGTGTTCAAATTTTCTCTGCCTCTAGCTCATATGGGGTAAGCCGGGTAGATAAATTCACCCGACTCGGCTTCAGGCTATTTCCCAGAATTGGGCAGCAGCGGACGCATCACCATAAATCCGGCTCCAAATGCCGTTAGGATGATGGCCAGCACCGTAAACCATAGCCACAGACCGCTCAAATCGCGGGGAGAGTTGGCCGGATTCCGCAGAGACTGCATGGGATCAGATTGTTCGGTGAACAATTGAGGGAGCGGCTCATTTGATTCTATGGTAGGAAAGTTGGGAACAGACACGTTGACGAGTGAGGAGTGGGCGGATGGATCTGGCGATCGCCCCGGTTGCTTCAAGCGTGCACTCGCCGGACGGATTTGGTCTGCAATGGCTTCCGCGTTAGCACGAGCAGCGCTGGAAGGAGCACCCCAGGTAGGCTGAGGCGATTCAACAATGTGCTGTAGATTAGTCATCGAACCCGATAGGCGTTCGATTTCTTGACGAAATTGTTGATTCTGACGGGTTAACTGCTGATTTTGAGCATTGAGAGAATCTAACATCGCCTTACTGGCCTGCAATTCTGCCGACAACTCTCGGTACACTGAAAGCGGCACCGTCGGGGAATAGCTGCCCCCATCAGCACCCTGGATTGAATTCCCCGAATTTTGTGTAGAAGGTTCAGGGTTAGAATTTGATTTCATCAGTCTCGTGTTTTCTAAAATTGAGGTTGGAAGCTGCCTACAAATATATGCTTAAAAGCAGCTGAACTCGTCAGAATTTAAATCTGAGTCATCAAAATTTTGTCAAATCCCTCTGCACCATGAAACTTGTCCTCCTTCCTAAGCTCTGCTGGCCTAACGTCTACTGGCGAAAACTGCTGCCTGTTTTACTGGTGAGCCTCACCGTTTTACTGAGCAGTTGCAACCTAGCCCAGTTTCAAAGCCAAGGAACCCAGCTGACCCAGTTGGTAGAAGCTGAGATCAGCGATCCCAAAACCTTCAACAGCCCCATGAGTAATGAGGCTAACCCCGTATTTGGCTTGATTCTGGAGGGGCTAGTTTCAACCAATGGGATCACAGGCGGATTGGAACCGGCATTAGCGGAATCCTGGGATATTTCTGCCGACCAGCAACGGATTACCTTTACGCTGCGAGAGGGTTTGCAGTGGTCTGACGGGCAACCGTTAACGGTGGATGACGTGGTATTCAGCTTCAACGATATTTACTTCAACCCCGAAATTCCCAGTGGCGAGAGTGACATCTTGCGGGTCGGCAAAGATGGCATTTTCCCCAGCGTCGTCAAGCTTGATGAACGGCGGGTAGAGTTTCGCTCTCCCGAACCCTTTGCCCCTCTGTTGCGCTACGCCGGAGGCATCCCTCTGCTCCCCAAACATGCGCTAGCCGACTCTGTCTTTTCCACGGGTGAAGATGGCAAACTCCGCTTTTTGTCCGCTTGGGGTACCGATACACCGCCTCAAGAAATCATCGGCAGCGGCCCATTTCGGCTGTTGAGCTATCAGCCCGCTGAGCGCGTTATTTTAGAAAAAAACCCGTATTATTGGCGCAAAGATGCCCAAGGGAATGGCTTGCCCTATATTGAGCGATTTGTGATTCAAATTGTCGATTCGGTAGATACAGAACTGATGCAGTTTCGGTCGGGTGGCTTGGATATCTTGGGAGTTCCCGCTAACTACTTCATGCTAATTAAGCGAGAAGAAAAGCGAGGGGACTTTACCATTTATAACGGTGGTTCCACCCTTAGTAATTCATTTCTCGCCTTTAACCTCAACCAAGGTAAACGCCAGGGCAAGCCACTGGTTGACCCCATCAAATCTCGCTGGTTCAACACCCTAGAGTTTAGGCGGGCAATGGCCTTGGCGATCGATCGCCAGACGATGATTACTAACATTTATCAGGGTATTGGGGAGCCGCAAAATTCACCCATCTATCGCCAAAGCCCTTATTATTTATCGCCTCAAGCAGGGCTACCCGTTTATAGCTACGACCCTAAAGCCGCCAAGGCTCTATTGTTGGAGGCGGGCTTCAAATATAGCGAATCCCAACAGCTGGTGGATGCTGACGGTAACCCGGTACGGTTTACATTGATTACCAATGCGGGCAACAAAATTCGTGAGGCCATGGGAGCGCAAATCAAACAAGATCTAGCCAATATTGGAATTACGGTAGACTTTCAGCCCGTTGCCTTCAACACATTGGTGGCTAAACTGTCAGATACTCTGGATTGGGAAGCGCATATTTTGGGCTTTAGTGGCGGTGGGGTAGAACCCGATAGTGCTCGCAACATCTGGTCGGTCAACGGCACGCTCCATGCCTTTAACCAGGGGGCACAGCCCGGTCAAGATAGTTTGGAAGGCCGCATTGTGTCTGATTGGGAAGAAAAAATTAGCCAGCTTTACATTGCAGGCAGCCAGGAATTAGACGAGAACAAGCGTAAAGCCATCTATGCCGAAACCCAAAAACTTACCCAAGAATATGTACCGTTTATCTATTTAGTGAATCCCTTGGCTTTGTCTGCGGTGCGTAATCACATTGAGGGGATTAGGTTCTCGGCATTGGGCGGGTCACTTTGGAATATCTACGAACTAAAAATTGGGGAGCGATAATAGGTTTTAGGGAGCCAAACGCTTTGCAGAATGGCACTTTCAGCAACATAGCCTAGCTACTGGCGATCGCCAATTACCCCACCTAGAGTGAGCCAGTGCGATCGCCTCATCGTAGCTTGATATAAAAAGCACTAAATTCATGAAGAGTGTCAGGAATTGGCGATAGAAGTAATGTAGACAGTTTCAGAGCTAACGTCTCCACCTGTTCGGAGTGATTAGTCTAGAAATTGCTTTCTGGTGTCGCGGTATGCGGCTCGGATTGTGGTGGGTGCCTCTCTACGCGCTAGTTTCCCCTCTCAGGGATTGGACATGGCATTGAACGCCATGTCTCACCTCATCAAAAGGTCTTCTATCAAGCATGAACCTTTAAACCATGAAGGCTGGAACCTGAATATGCTTCTAACGTCGTGACTACTTAGTCCTGAATAGCGGGAACACTAGCAGTAAGCATTAGTAGAACAGCCCCCTTGTTATCTGGAGCACCTGAGACGATTACTATGCCAGCAAAACCCTTCTTCGCTGACACCGAGTACAACGAATCCTCCAATGGCTTCGACTTCCAACCGGATAGCGCCACCATGAATGAACCTGACCTAGAAACGCAGCTGACTGAAGACATGGTGAGCTTAGATATGGAGTTTACCAATCCTGCGAGTTTAGGTAAGGGAGCCGGTCGGCGCACCACGGATTTGGTGCGGCTGTACCTGCAAGAGATTGGTCGCGTTCGGCTGCTAGGGCGTGATGAAGAAGTTTCGGAAGCCCAAAAAGTTCAGCGCTACATGGGGGTACTAGAGCTTTGCAATGTGGCCGCTGAAAAGGGCGACGAACTATTACAGCGCTATGTCCAATTAGTTGAAGTGCACGATCGCCTCACCTCAAACTTGGGGCGTCGTCCTTCTCTAGAGCGGTGGTCTGTGGCCGCCAGCATTTCTGTAGCCGACCTCAAACCTACCTTGGCAGAAGGCAAACGTCGCTGGGCAGAGCTAGCCGACAAGCCCGTTGAAGACCTAGAGCGCCTACAGGTGGAAGGGGTCGCTGCCAAAGATCACATGATCAAAGCCAACTTGCGATTGGTGGTATCGGTTGCCAAAAAATATCAAAACCGGGGTCTAGAACTGCTGGACTTGATCCAAGAAGGAACGCTGGGTTTGGAGCGGGCAGTCGAAAAGTTTGATCCCACAAAGGGCTATCGCTTCAGTACCTATGCCTACTGGTGGATTCGCCAGGGCATCACTCGGGCGATCGCGACCCAAAGCCGAATTATTCGCCTCCCTGTCCACATCACCGAAAAGCTGAACAAAATCAAGAAGGCACAGCGTAAAGTCTCACAAGAGAAGGGACGCACCGCCACTATCGAAGATATCGCCGCCGAGCTAGACATGACCGCCATCCAGGTGCGGGATGTGTTGCAGCGAGTTCCCCGCGCTGTTTCCCTAGAAACCAAGGTGGGGAAAGATCGCGATACTGAATTGGGCGATTTGCTAGAAACAGAAGGCGCGTCTCCCGAAGAAACCCTGATGCGTGAATCGTTGCTGCGCGATTTGCAGCAGCTGCTGACTGACCTCACGAGTCGCGAGCGCGATGTGATTCAAATGCGATTTGGCTTAGGTGATGGCCAGCCTTACTCTTTAGCAGAAATTGGCCGTGCCCTCGACCTCTCACGAGAACGAGTGCGCCAAATTGAAGCTAAGGCACTGCAAAAGCTGCGTCAGCCCAAACGACGCAACCGAGTTCGCGATTATCTAGAGTCATTATCTTGACCTAACGCGTGTCCATTAGGAGCAAAGCTCAATCCTGTCTGCGCAATCGGTAGGCAGGATTCAAATATTCCTGTAGAGCCGCGATGTAGAGACGCGATTAATCGCGTCTCTACAGGGTGGTATGCGGTTTAGCGCTGTCCATTTGCTACTTGCATGACCTGAAACAGAGCCGATACGTTGGCAGGATCAGCATCTGCCAGATCAGCGGAGCCTGCCAAAGACACAAGACAGGGAAAGACGCTCAGGCTAGCAATTTGGTTAGCTGCTTGGGTATTTTCTGGCGTGAGGGTGATGAGGGGCAGTGCGGCTAGGTCGGGATGACGACTCAGCTGGGTTAGGTATTGCACGGGATCAGACAGGAATCCATCTAGCAAGATGACATCGGGTTGCCAAACGCGAGCTAGTAAATCGGCTTGTTCTAAATCGTCTACTTCTAGGACTCGGCAGGGATGGGCATGGAGCAGCGTCGCCAGATCGCACGGGGTAGCGGTCTGAGCCTGCCCCGATTCACAGCTGGCAGCTTGGGCAGACTCTGTGCCTGCATCTGACCGGGAGCTAACCTGAAGGTGCAGCACGGTCAGCGTTCCTGAAGACGAGTTAGCTTTGGGCCGGGGTGGGGCTGCATGAGCAGTCATGGGGTGCAGCAATGTTTCCAGGCTTTGGCGCAGCACCTCCGGCTGAATCGGCAGGCTCAAAAATGATCGGGCACCGCTAGAGAGCGCTCGTTTCTTTTCGGCATGGGTGCCTGTGACCAAAATTGGAATGGCCTGGGTTACAGGGCTGGCTTTGAGCAAGGTGAGGACGTCCCATCCCGATAGCAGCGGCAACAGCGGATTGAGAAATACTACAGCGGGCTGGAGGCAGCGGATTTTTTCAAGGGCTTCAGTTCCCGAGCGGGCGATCGCCACTCGATAGCCGAGCTGACCTAGATGGTTGGTCAAGTCTTCTAAACAGCGAGGCAGCGATTCTACGACCAAAACCAGCCGCTGCTGGGTGGGGAGATCGCGTGGCGACCTGGCCGCAGCACCAATCGCAGGCGCGATATGAGCCATGCCGGGGGGCAACAGGAGCGTAAACCGACTGCCCTTGCCATCGACCGAGGTAAATGTTACGTCCCCGCCGTGCAGCCGAGCTAGCCGCTGAGTTAACACCAATCCTAGCCCGGTTCCTTCAAATTGACGGGTTAGCGGGTTTTCCAGCTGTTGAAATTTCTGAAAGATCAGATGTTGCTTATCAGCCGGAATCCCAATCCCTGTATCCCATACAGTAAAAGCCAACCAGCCATCCCACGCTTCTACAGTTAGCCCAATTTCTCCACCAGGTGGCGTAAATTTGAGCGCATTGGTTAGTAAGTTTACCAACATCTGCCGCAGTCGCAGATCATCGGCAATAATCTGCTCTAAACCGGGCTGAATGTCTAGCTTAAAGCCGGGATCAGGGGTTGGAACCACCTGCCGCTGAGGTTCTGCCACGCTTTCGGGCAGGTGCAGCTGCCGAGCTTGCTCGTAAGCCCGTTGGCAGGCCGATTTGATCGAGACAGATTCCAGGATCAAATCTAGTTGGTCTGTTTCGATTCGCGTCAAATCTAAAATGTTGTTCACAATCATCATGAGATGACGACCGCTTTGATAAATTAGCTGAGCGTACCGTTCTTGGCGAACGTTGAGCTTGCCAATGGCCTGATCTTTGAGCAGACTAGACAGCCCCAACACAGCCGTGAGCGGTGTTTTCAACTCGTGGCTAATACAAGATAAGAATTCATCCTTAAGCCGATTCAGCTGGGTTAGATCGGCATTTTTTGCTGCGAGTTCTTGAGTGATATGCTGCTGGTCAGTCATATCTTGAGCTAGAACTAGCCACAGGGTATCGCTCTCCCGTCCGGGCAGACTCTCTGCCAGAGGAACGTTACCGAGTGGGACTTTGACAAACTGCCAGACGCGCTCTTGGGCATTGTCTAGGGAATATACACAGATGCCATCTTCAGACAGCGTATCTAAGTAGCAGGTGGGCAAGGCCAGCGTGGTGACCATCCGAGGGGGCCGCACATCCCATTGATTGGCCGATGGGGTGGCGGAGGTAGACGGATGCGCGGTCGAATGCGCCTCTGTTGGCGATACATTGTCTGGCCGAGCGGCTCCAGACGAGGTGTGGCGATTTTCAACTCGGCGGGCATAGCGCTGATCAATCGACAGGTCTTCGGAAATGGCATCTAAGGCGATCGCACCAAAAGGAGCTGTTGGATGAGCATCGAGTAACGAGCCGAGCTGTTCATGCCAAGTATGGTTCTGGGTCAGCACTTGGCCGCTGCTGGTCTGTAGCATCAACGGCAACGGCAGCTGGTTTAAGAGGGTAATTAATAGGGGGATAGAGATAGTGGGCAGCGACGGCGCAGTCTGCGGTGGCTGATCTGGAGCATGAGAAGAATGGATTGGGGTCGAGGGAGTAGGAGAGAACGCGGGAGAGGCGACAGAACCTGCTAACGGTGTAGCGTTGAGCGCTGCATCCCACGGAGCCGGAACACTCAGCTGGGTGGCCAGAAATTTCCACAGGCGCGACTGGTCAAGCAAGCCTAAATAGTGACCCTCAGCGTCTACCACAGCCCAAGGCTGCGGCTCACAGACGTGGAGGTGTTGCCAGACTTGATGCAGTTCCCAGTCAGCAGGCAGTGTGCTCAGGCGAGGTAGAGCCAACGGTGGCAAACTCAAATCAGCCTCTGTCAACTCTTGCAGAGTCGCTTGAAGGTTGAGGGATGACGGCGTTGCGGATGATAGCGAAAATGCACTCTTGAGTAAATGAGCCGTTAAGACACTCAGCCGCAGCAGCCGGTCGGGCAACGGAGCAGCGTATTGGGCGATCGCCTGCTCATACCCATGCTCAGTCAACAGAGCAAGCAGCTCGGCCAGAGTTGCAGTCGCGGCAATCACCGGAACTGGCTGAATAAATTCTCGAAGTAGAGGATGAGACATAGATGCAGTTCAGCAGGCTCAAGCAAGGGCTAGCAGGGAAACGATTCGAGAGACTCATTCGCAGGGACAACCGCGTCACTCCTGCGCTGGCTCAACTCAACACTTATTCCCTCAAGGATCACGAAGCAGACCTGAATAATGCGTCGTCAAAAGGGCAGCGATCGCCAGAGCTGGAGGGCGATCGCGACTCGCAGCGCCCTCTGCTGCTGGAGTTGAGAGAGATACCTGTTGAAAGAATGAATTCAGGACGTGAAAATCAAGTTCTCACGTCCTGAATTCAGTTCAGCACTGGGATAAGATCAGGCGGGTGGCCAGTAAACTAGCCGCAATGAACAGCAATCACGGAACCTTAAAGCAATTTTTATTTACGGGCAGTATATAGAGCGCTAGCTGATTCAATTCGGGAGACGCG
>CASBQX010000037.1 GCA_949127925.1 Synechococcales cyanobacterium PMM_0002 | reverse complement strand
GCGATTTCCACAGCCGACTAATGCCTGTCTGTGAACCAAATTGGAAAAAGATGCCGTCTACAATAATTTTGGTAGCTCTGGTGATGACTGGCGTGATGGCTGGCGTGGGCAGCTCGTTTCCCTCTGCCTGAGCCGACATGGGTTCAGATCCTAGTTCAGATATTGGTTCAGATATTGGTTCAGATTCTGTGTCAGGAGCCGTTAGGGCTGGATCGGTCATGTCGGCGATCGCGTCAGTCGGATCAACCCGCTTCTTCAAATAGCCGTTAGTGTTCCAAGTCAGGTTGTAGCCAAAGAAGTCGCAATAGGTGGCATCAATTAGGTAGTCGTTGGCATGGCTGGCCAAAAATTCTTTGAGGGCGCGATGTGGGCTGCTGTTGTAGCCCAAGTCTCGGGTGTAATCGGAAATAATGCCGCCTTCCACGACTATGTACTCATCTGTACGCAGGTAAGGATGAAAAAACTCCAGCATCTGGTGAGTGGTTTCGTAGGCGTGGTCAGCATCGTTAATCACCAGCCACGGGCGCGGCAGACGAGCTAAAAATTGTGGAGTCAGGGTGTCGCCGAGCGCCTGTCCGTTGCCCGCCAAAAAAGTGACGCGTGGATGTGAAACATCGGTGACGGGCACACTGTCAATCGAGTAAACATGGCCGTCAATGCCATGGGTGGTCAACAAATCAGCCAGCCACAGGGCGCTGCCGCCTGCTTTGGAGCCAATTTCGATAATGGTACGGGGTTGCAGATTCCACAGGAGCAGGGGGTAGAGGGCAATATCAAACGGATCTTTGCTCATTGGCACGCCCCGGTGGCTGTAGTCGCGCGAGGCTAAATGAATCGACTTCAGCGTTTCGTAGGGTAGCCCGCTGTGCCAGGGGCGCTGGGCAGTTGGAATCTCTGGCTGCACGACTTTAGCTGGCGATCGCGTCAATTCCTCTACGGCTACCTGCGGCTGCGTGAGGCTAGGGTCTAAGTAGGGAGTGGCCGGGGGCGGGGTCAGTCGAGGCGAGCTGCCACTCACCGGATAGTCTTGCAGATGGGGCGGCAAAATCCAGTGGACGCGGGGGTCGGGCTGGTGGGCCACCGGTTCAACGGCACCGCGCCAAGCCACGCCCATAATTTGCATGGTTTGGTACACCATGGTATTCCAGCCCTGCTGCTTCAAGTAGTCCAACCCGGCGGCTACATCGGGGGAGGCCAAATCGTGCAGCAAAATCATGGCGTCGGCTTCTGCTACTTGGTCACAGGCGATCGCATTTTGCAGTGGCCCTGGGGCTTCGGCGTCACCATCAATAAAAAATAGCGACCATTGGCGCTGTTGTTGAGTGGCGATCGCCTCTATAGCCTCAGGGCTGTGATCGACAATCAGGGTCACGGCTTCTGCTACCCCAGCAGATTGCAAAGAACTGCATACACTGGCATAAATCATCGGATCGCTTAACTGCGGATCGATGACGTCCAGCATCACACCCGCCAGCGCCAGATGGCAGGTAGACCAACCCATGTAGCAGCCAATTTCTAACGCGTGCTTCCCTGCAAATAGCAGCGCGTTGTTGTAAAGAATGTGGGCTTCGTCTCGGCTCAAAAACCCAACCGTAGGCAGCCGCTGATCCACATACCAATTGTGGGGAATTTCGCGTCGCAGGTAAGGCCATGGGCAAGTCTGCGGATCGCCGACCATCAAATTGGGAAATGCTTCATCTGGCTGCACCAACGCCAGCTCGGCAGACACATAGTCATTGGGTGACAGCAGTGCCCGCTGTAAGACTGTCAGAGTTTCTTCGACCATGCGGAATTGACGAAACATCTGGCTAGCGCGCCGCTGTTCTGCTTCTCCAACTGCGCGTCGAGCCTCAGGATTGGCAGCCCAGGCTTGGATGGTAGACACTAGTTCACTCACGGTAGCCTCGTGATCAAGTGCCGGATTGGTGAGCAATTTACCTGTGGTGCCCAGTTCTTCTGGAATCCCACTGACGGCAGAGGCAATCACTGGTACGCCCTTGGCCATCGCTTCCATAATGGTTAGAGGCATCCCTTCTAGCTTGGAGGGCAAAATGAACAGGTCAGCCGCTTCCAGCCAGTTGGCAATATCCCACTGCTGCCCTAGTAGCGTGACGCGATCGCCCACCTCTAGCTCGGCCAAGGCATACTCTAGCTCAGGCCGCATACTGCCCTCCCCTGCCCAGACAAAATACAGATTAGACCAAGCAGACGTATGGCGCAGAGTCGCGATCGCATCTAGCTGATACTGAAACCCCTTTACAGACTCCAGTCGAGCCGCCGTAAAGCACAGCACGCCCTTGGTAGGCACCTTGAGGCTCTTGCGGAGGCGATCGCGCATTGCCCCATCGCGCGGCGAAAAGAAGTGTTCTGGCCTGCCATAGTGAATCACCCGCCCTTTATCGCTGGGTAGCCGAAACAGCTTATACAGCAGCTCCAGGTTTTCTCGACAGACGGCAATCACCTGTTTTGCCCGCCGATACTGCCGCTCCAACATGCCGAGGTAATACTCAGCATCTACGTCCTCGCCAAACCGTTGAGCTAGGTAGGGCGCGACAAACCCCACCACAATTACATAGGGGATGCCCATCTGGAGCGCCACCTCTTTTGCCGCCAAGTTAGACAGCGGGTAAGAATCGCTAAATAAGATTAAATCTGGCTGGGTGCGTGGAAAGATGGCTTGAGCTTGAGACAGATCGCTGCCTGTCCGGCCAAACTCTTCTACCGTGTCATAGTCTAGCCACTCGTGTCGAACGCCTGCCCGCTGCTGGCTGGCAATCAGGGGATTCTCGCTCTGAGTTTGCACGACGGTAACTCGATACCCCTGATCCCGCAACCCCAACGCTATCATGTCGTTATATTGGGCAACGCCGCCCGTACCGGGATCATCGGTATACAGCAGAATGTGTTTGCTCATGACGTGGGGGGTGGCTTGGGAAGGAAGCATAGAAGCAGAAAATGTGCTCAAGTTACTGGGTCAGCCAGCCGTTCTTTCCCATCTTAAAGTCGGTTGCGATGTAATCCCGTGTGGATCTGTGATCAAATATCCTATGAACAAGTCTTTACTCGGAACTATGCTGGCGATCGCGACTAGTGTGGGGGCGATCGCGTTACTACAGGTGCCTCAACTGCAACGGCTCAAAACCCGCAGCCAAACTGCTCCTATTGCTAGCATTCGGGGCGATTTGGAAACTGAAAAAGCCCGCTTAAATTTACTCCAAATGTTGCCTGCCTTTGGCTTTGAGAACCTCATTGCCGATTGGACGTTCCTCAACTTTTTACAATACTTCGGCGACTCTCAAGCCAGAGAACGAACCGACTACAGCCTCAGCCCAGATTACTTTGAGGTGGTTTTAAAGCACGACCCTCGGTTTCTTGCGACCTACACCTTTCTCTCGACTAGCAGCTCACTCTACGCCGGACTCCCAGAACGCTCAGTCGCCATCACCGCCAAAGGGCTAGAGTCCTTGACTCCAACTGTACCTCAAGGCTCCTACTATGTCTGGCGCAGCCGAGGCATCGATGAACTTTTGTTTTTAGGAGATGCTCAAGCCGCCCGTCAATCGTTTACCACTGCCGCCGAGTGGGCAGACGCATCTGGAACACCCGAAGGCAGGGCGAGTGCCCCGCTTTCTCGCCAAACAGCTGCGTTCTTAGCCAGCAATCCCAATAGTAAGTATGCTCAATTTTTTGCCTGGACTATGGTGCTCAACAACGCTCCAGATGATAAAACTCGAAACCATGCTGTTGACCGGATTCGCCAGATGGGAGGCAGCGTCATTCCCAATCCAGATGGCACCTATCAACTCAGGCCACCGACTCAAGACTAGATATAGATGGGGTGCTGACGCAGAGCAGATCCGTGGCGTCAATCGTTCTAGTGTTCAACTGGGGCACCTGTTCAACCGGGACATCTGCTCAACTGGGACACCCGCATCGAGTTAATAGCATGACGTTATAATTTAGGATATACAGCTTCAGGATATAGAGCTGATCATGTATCTAATTCAAATGAGAGCTAAATATCAGCTAGAAGGTTAGAGATATGACAGGCTTTATGAAAGTAGGTTAATATTAGTTAACAATTAAGATTTTGAAATAAGCTAGATCTTTATACACCCAGCATGAGATAGGTTTTGCCAACGGCAATGCCTATCGGTTCAGCAGGGTAGACCCTAGGTCTGTTGCCTTGGCGCGAAAAACGTATTTGGAGGAAACGCCTCAGTGAATAAGCGATGGAGAAATGCAGGGCTGTATGCCCTTTTGGTGGTGGTAGTTGTATTCTTAGCAACTGCCCTACTTGATAGACAGCCTCAAGATGTAGATTCCTGGCGCTACAGCCAGTTTATTCGGGAAGTTGAGCAAAGCAACGTTGCCAAAGTCACAATCAGTGCCGATCGGACTCGGGCTTTGGTTTACCAAGAAGATGGCAAAAAAGCCACCGTTAATCTGCCCAGCGACCCCGAACTGCTCGATATCTTGACCACCAACAAGGTAGACATTTCTGTTTCGCCCCAGGCAGACGACAATGTGTGGGCACGGGTTCTCAGCACCCTTTTGATCCCCTTCTTGTTACTGGTGGTGCTGTTTTTCGTTCTCCGCCGTGCTCAAAATGGTCCGGGCAGTCAGGCCATGAACTTTGGCAAGTCCAAGGCTCGGGTGCAGATGGAGCCGCAAACCCAAGTCACCTTCGGGGACGTAGCGGGCATTGACCAGGCTAAGTTAGAGCTGGCTGAAGTCGTAGACTTCTTGAAAAATGCCGATCGCTTCACCGCAGTGGGGGCAAAAATCCCTAAGGGTGTGCTGTTGGTCGGCCCTCCAGGTACTGGGAAAACGCTGCTAGCCAAGGCGGTTGCGGGTGAAGCAGGTGTGCCTTTCTTCTCCATCTCCGGTTCAGAGTTTGTCGAAATGTTTGTGGGTGTTGGGGCATCGCGAGTCCGCGACTTGTTCGAACAAGCCAAGGCTAACGCGCCCTGTATCGTATTTATCGACGAAATTGATGCAGTTGGTCGCCAGCGGGGCGCAGGTCTCGGCGGCGGCAACGATGAGCGAGAGCAAACGCTGAACCAGCTACTAACCGAGATGGACGGGTTTGAAGGCAACACTGGAATCATCCTGATTGCGGCCACCAACCGCCCCGATGTGCTAGACGCTGCGCTACTGCGTCCCGGTCGATTTGACCGTCAAGTGGTAGTCGATCGCCCTGACTATGCGGGTCGTCTAGAGATCCTCAACGTCCACGCTCGTGGTAAAACCATGGCGAAGGACGTAGATTTGGAGAAAATTGCCCGTCGGACACCGGGCTTCACCGGAGCCGACCTGGCCAACTTGTTGAACGAGGCCGCTATTTTGGCGGCTCGCCGTAACTTGACTGAAATTTCGATGGATGAAGTCAACGATGCGATCGATCGCGTTTTGGCCGGCCCTGAGAAGAAAGATCGCGTCATGAGCGAGAAGCGTAAATCGCTGGTGGCATACCACGAAGCTGGTCACGCCTTAGTGGGTGCATTGATGCCCGACTATGACCCCGTGCAAAAAATCAGCATCATCCCCCGTGGCCGCGCTGGCGGTTTGACCTGGTTCACCCCCAGCGAGGAGCGGATGGATTCTGGACTCTACTCTCGTTCTTACTTGCAAAACCAGATGGCTGTCGCCCTCGGTGGTCGCATCGCTGAAGAGATTATCTTTGGGGAAGAGGAAGTAACCACGGGCGCTTCCAATGACTTGCAGCAGGTAGCCCGAGTGGCACGACAAATGGTGACTCGCTTTGGCATGAGCGATCGCCTTGGCCCTGTAGCGTTGGGTCGGGCACAGGGCAACATGTTCTTGGGTCGCGACATTGCAGCCGAGCGCGATTTCTCTGAAGAAACAGCTGCTGCCATTGACGACGAGGTTCGCAACTTGGTTGATCAAGCCTACCGTCGCGCCAAGTCGGTACTGACCGAAAACCGCTTAGTGTTAGAAAACCTGGCAGCTATGCTGGTCGAGCGCGAAACGGTTGACTCAGAAGAGCTGCAAGAGTTGCTCGCTACCAGTGATGTGAAGATGGCGTCGATTGCATAGACGGCTGCATTTTTCCTAGCTGCACAGCAGTTTTCACGATCCCCGTTCCTAGAATCCCAGAAGCCCGCCTGTTCACAGGCGGGCTTCTAGTGTGTTGCCGATTGGCTAAATTGACTTAAATCCCGACCGCTTGATCAAACCGAATCATTTCCAGACTGCGATCGCCATAGACGCCCTCAATTTGCTCCTGACAGCAGGCGATCGCAAACTCATTCACCTCATGGGCTTCAATCCTATACATTTCTTGGAAAATATCAGTTTCCACGCGGCAAAACCGAGGGCGATCGGCATAAATCCGGCATTCTCGCGTCTCTGCATCAAAATTCACACACCAGCCGTTCTCTCCCACCAAACTGAGATACAGATCCAGTTCTGGGGCAGAAAGGTATAGACCCAAATCGGGACGCTCTGCCGGGTCAAGATTACAGCAGGCACCGCACTGCTTTACACAACGCCACGTTGCCATATCATTGCTCCAAATACTACCTCCACCATATCGTCATCTTTTATAAACTTCCGCATCAATGCGTCCCCTTCCTAGGTAAAATAGGCAAATAAATGGTTCGACCCGGCAAAAACATTTACTAGACTGGACTTGAGGAAGCAATGGAACTGATCAGCAGCTTGAATTGGGAAGCGATCGCACAGTTGACGCTAGTTGGAATGATCATGATCGCTGGCCCAGTGGTCATTTTCCTACTGGCATTTCGAGGCGGCGACTTGTAGAGCTTTTGAGCCTAGCCTCAAACACGGTGCGCAAAGGTATAGTGAAAGGTATTTGCATAGATGACAGCCTCCCCTAGAATCCTAGATCCTTATTTAGGTATAGGCAGGGTCACCGAAGCATGCACTATCCTTGATTTTGTAGGCCGAGTTCTAAAAAATTTCTCCTAAAAGTACGCTCTTAAAGAGCAATCTTAAGTAAAGCTGTCTAAAAGTAGCTGCCTGAGATTATGCCTTCTGGAACTTAAAATAAGGGAAAAGCATCTAGTTTACTATTAGGCTTCAGGGTTTCTAATGCCGTTTTTGGTCGGCAAGATTGAGCCACCGTTCTTTCGATTCTGATCTACGCATCTACCCCATTCACAGTTTGCCTGTATCTCCATACACCTTCGAGAAAACCGAGCAGTCGTTTTTTTCGAAGATGATAAGATTGCGTTGACTATTTTTGAGGAACTGTTGTGATCCGCTCTTCAACTTTAGCTCTTCAGCCTCCTCTGCCCCAAATCTCCGATAACAATCGCCTTCGGCTTTTCTCTGGCTCTGCTAACACCAAGCTTTCCCAAGAAGTTGCCCGCTATTTGGGCATGGATCTCGGTCCCATGGTGCGCAAGCGGTTTGCTGATGGCGAAATTTATGTTCAGATCCAGGAGTCGATTCGGGGCTGTGATGTTTATCTGGTGCAGCCGACCTGCTATCCGGTTAACGATCACCTAATGGAATTGTTGATCATGGTTGACGCCTGCCATCGGGCGTCGGCGCGGCAGATTACTGCTGTCATTCCCTACTATGGCTATGCTAGAGCCGATCGCAAGACGGCAGGGCGAGAATCGATTACGGCCAAGCTGGTTGCCAACTTAATTACGCAAGCAGGTGCCAATCGAGTGCTCGCAATGGATTTGCACTCTGCTCAAATCCAAGGCTACTTCGATATTCCCTTTGATCATGTCTATTCTTCGCCCGTTCTGATTGACTATTTATCCAACAAGCAGCTCTCCGATATTGTGGTGGTTTCTCCTGATGTGGGTGGGGTAGCGCGGGCGCGGGCGTTTGCTAAAAAGCTCAATGACGCCCCTCTGGCCATTATCGATAAACGCCGTCAGGCTCACAACGTTGCTGAAGTGATGAATGTGATTGGCGATGTGGCGGGTAAGACGGCTGTATTAGTCGATGACATGATCGACACAGCTGGCACAATTTGTGAAGGGGCACGCCTGCTGCGGGAAGAAGGGGCGCGTCAGGTCTATGCCTGTGCGACTCATGCTGTCTTTTCACCTCCGGCCTGCGAGCGGCTGGCGGCTGGGCTGTTTGAAGAGGTGATTGTCACCAACACCATTCCAGTGCCAGCCGAGCATCACTTCCCTCAGCT
>CASBQX010000036.1 GCA_949127925.1 Synechococcales cyanobacterium PMM_0002 | reverse complement strand
TCTAGCTTTTTGTATTCATTCCAACCTGCCCACGCCAGCCAGATAAACACCGCTAACAAGGGCAACCAGAGTAGACCTCTGACCATAAAACTTAAAATCCCAGATTGAATCCCCCTATATAGGGTAAGGCACTACATCCAAGGTCGGCTTAAGCGAACTGCGATCGCCAAGGAGTACAACACTGTGGTATATATCTACAGTAAGTACGGTGACAAACCGGGATTTAGTGGGTGCAGGGCGCTTTTAGCGTCTAATGAAACTGTGTCATGCCACTGAATTTTGTCCCAAACGGTGGGTTGGCATAAAGGTTGATGCTTTGTTGAGTGCGAGGTAAGTGCAGTGGGTATTGTTGTTGAAAATGTCTCTAAGCGATTTGGCAGTTTCTGTGCCGTAGATCAGGTGAGTTTGGAGATTAAGACAGGTTCACTCGTGGCACTGCTGGGGCCATCAGGGTCCGGGAAGTCTACCTTACTGCGGCTGATTTCTGGGCTTGAAATGCCGGACTCAGGCAAGATCTTACTCACCGGGCGCGATGCCACCTATGAAAGCGTTCAAGACCGCAACATTGGCTTCGTATTTCAGCACTATGCTTTGTTTAAGCATATGACGGTGCGCAAAAATATTGCATTTGGGCTAGAGCTGCAAAAAGTGCCCAAGCCTAAAGTCAAGGCGCGGGTAGAAGAACTGCTGGCGTTGGTGCAGCTGGCAGGATTGGGCGATCGCTACCCCTCCCAACTGTCGGGCGGGCAGCGGCAGCGAGTGGCCTTGGCGCGGGCACTGGCCGTTGAGCCAAAGGTGCTGCTATTAGACGAACCCTTTGGGGCGCTAGATGCCAAAGTGCGCAAAGATCTGCGGGCTTGGCTGCGCCGATTGCACGATGAAGTGCATGTGACGACGGTGTTTGTGACCCATGACCAAGAAGAGGCGATGGAAGTCTCAGATGAGATTGTGGTGATGAATCAGGGGCGGGTGGAGCAAATGGGATCGCCAGCCCAGATTTACGACCATCCGGCGAGTGCCTTTGTCATGAGCTTTATTGGCCCGGTCAACGTGTTGCCCAGCACGTCGCGGATCTTTCAGGGCAATGGCTTCGATTCGCCCCACCCAGAGGTGTTTTTACGCCCTCAAGATATTTTGGTCGAGGTGCAGCCCAATGGCTCAACCGTTCCGGCGCGAATTAGCCGACTCATTCACCTGGGCTGGGAGGTGCAGGCAGAATTAACGCTAGATGATGGCCAAGTACTCACCGCTCATTTAACCCGCGATCGCTTCGATGAGCTAAATCTTCAGCCCCAGCAGCGCGTCTACGTTAAACCCAAAGAAGCAAAAGCATTTCCGCTCTATTACTCCATTTGAGGTGGTGGGCACGTTGACCTGCCCAATAGATCCGGTTCAAGCTGGCCGATTCACGATACAGAGAAAGAATTCACCACGTCCTGGAATGTATCTTTTGCCTTGGCCCAGCGCTGCTCTGTAGTGGAAAGATTAAACGTAAATAGCTGCCCCCGTTCTACGACCACGCTGGCCAGGTTGTGCCGCGCTTGGGTGGGCAGCTGTACTGCGTATTCCAACAGGTAATAGGTCTTGCCGCCAACCTCGTGGGCTTCCGCCTTGACCAGCTCAGCCTGCCGTCCAGAGTCGAGGGGGGCGATCGCATTTTTTGAGAGCTTGTAACCCACTTCGCTCGGAGTCCCCAGCTGCTTCAGAGTTTTACCATCGGGCACAGGATTGATAATGACGCTAACGTTCTCGGTTTCCTCAATTAAATCGTGCAGCACCAGATCAGGGCCGTTTTTCACCGCCACGGGCACCCACGAATTGGGATACAAAAACTCGTACCCATCCACCGTGTCTACATAGCTTTTTAACGATTCTGAGGTAGAGGTGCAGCTTTGCACGCTCAAGCTCAGCACAATCATCACTATGGCTGCCAGTCGCTTCAGCATGATTCCTCTCCTCTAAGAACGTTGAATTGAGTTGAATTGAATTGATACTTTAAATCATCAGTACCGTTCATCTGCCTAAGGATTATGGATTTAATCAGGTCAGGAATTTGATTGCTGGTAAGGGCGAACGGCCGTTCGCCCCTACAGAAGAATGGCGGAGTTACTTAATTCTCATTCCTAAGCAATGTCTGGCGGCAGACTGGAGACGCCTTGAGCTGCTTTTAGATAAAGCTGCACCAGCTCCTGTACATTGGCACGGGTCACTTCTGTACCAGCATGAAGGTTTCCGGAAGTTTCAAAAAAAATGATACTATCCACCGTGGTCATTGCTACCATTTGAAATAGGATGTGCGTTACCAAAACGGGGAAAGCCATAATCTGCGGATCTTTGGCCACAGGACTGGCCTGCGCATCTTTGAGATCTGCGTAGGCGTACACGACGTTTTTCTGAAGGGTGGGTTCAGATCGGTGGTTGAGCGCCGTCATCGCCCAACGCTGCTCCAGGGTTTGCAAAATGTAATATTGCGGGTGCTTCAGCTGTCCAGCGATTTGCTTAAGAGCCGGGGCGATCGCCTCTACCGCAGCAGGAGTTGCTCCATCTTGGGGAGCCTGTTGAATTAGGTCTTGGATCTGCTGATCTAAATCCATGTCTCGTAAATTCCGGTCTAAACCGGGGCTTTTTTATTTCCCAGTCTAGTTCAGACTGATCTGTTTCCGTCTGGAGTAAGACTGAAGCTGCCGCCGTCGCGCAACGTTCAACCATCATGTACTGATCTATTTTTTACAATAGCGGCAAAATTTGCAAAGCCGCTGTGAAATATACGGATATTCCACAGCAGTGCTTGGATCACAGTGTAGCGTAAGGGTTTCTGGTGAGATTCTAACTCAAGTGTTCTAGGGGACACATTCCCTTGGTGTCACAGACTATGTCTGTGCAAGTTTGATGTGAGTCTAGAATGCATCGAGAAAGACAAGTGCAACTTCAACGAAACTATACAGCGAAACAGCGAACAGGGATGAATCTACCCCACCAATGTCACTCTGGAGGGGTGTGCTTAACGTGATAACTACAAATATCCATCAGGACGAAATTGATTGCAGTATTGATTGCAGTGTAGATACGGTTCACCAACTGATTTTTGACGAGCTGAGGCAATCCACTCGGGCGGCTGAACAAAATTCTCGTGATGTGACGGCTCGGATTGTCGCAGAAGTGACTCGCATTTGTGCTGAAAGCAAGCGCATTCAATCATCTGGAGAAATCGATAGCTGGTCTATCACCCTAGCGCGCCATCGTCTGAAACAATGCCTTAAATACTATCAGTTAGGTTCCCATCGGGGTCGTGTGGAGCTACACAGCACCCTAAGTGCTGTCATCTATCGCTACATCACCCCACCGCAGGTGCAGTCTAGCTACCAGGCACGGCTGAATTTAATTGAAGATTTCTTGCAAGGCTTTTATATTGAATCGCTGAATGCCTTTCGGCGAGAAAGCCAGCTACCGCCGACCTATTGCCCGCGATCGCTGCTAGAGCTAGCAGAATATATGGCGTTCTCTGAGCGTTACGGCAAGCGCCGGATTCCATTGCCGGGTCGCCGCAGTCAGCAGCTAATTATTTTGCGAGCACAAACCTTCTCGCAGCAGCAGCCACCCGAAACCTTGGTCGATATGGAGCAGGCTGCTGAGGGTTCTTCGGGTGATTCTGACCAAGTGCGCAGCGGTGCTCCCTTGCAGCAAGTGCGCGAACGAATGGTGGCCCAAGAGCCAGAACTGACAGAAGATACCCTCCGCCATACGGTAGTAGCAGAGCTGATGACCTATCTAGAAGAGCGGCAACAGCGCGACTGTGCTGATTATTTTGCCCTGCGCCTGCAAGATCTCCCGGCCAATGAAATTGAGGCCATTTTAGGTCTGACGTCGCGCCAGCGAGACTATTTGCAGCAGCGGTTCAAATATCACCTGATCCGCTTTGCCCTCTCACACCAGTGGGAATTGGTGCATCAGTGGTTAGAGGCAGACCTAGAGCGGAATCTGGGGCTAACGCCGCAGCAGTGGGATGTCTTGCAGACAAATCTTAGCCATACGCAAGCAGAAATGCTGCAACTGAAGCAGAAAGGGACTTCTGAGGGAGCGATCGCCCAATCTTTGGGGTGCAGTGTTACCCAAGTTCAGAAGCAGTGGTCTAAACTACTGGAACAAGCGTGGGAAATTCGAAACAGTTTGGTATCCGGAGCAGGGTCATCTGGGGATGAATAACGATACAGAAGCCAATAAAATCTTGGCTTGGTTGTTGAAAGATCTGAATCCAACGTCTACTAAGCCGTCGGCCACGCCATCAGGGGATACTAGCCGCGAGGCTAGAGAAGACGAGTTGGGCGCAGCTAATCTGCCATCAGATCATATTCATTTATTCGACTCACAAGACGCCCAACCTCGGTGGGGCAATCTGGATGAGTCGGATGATTTTTTGTTTCAAGATTCCCCATTATCTAGACCAGGAGAGATACCCACTGTGCAAGATCGCTTTTATTCCCTTTTAAGGCGTCGGCTACGTGATGAGGTGGCGCGCAAGCCGCCCTTGTTTCCGTGGGAAACCGAAGTGCTTGAGTATGAATCCGAATACTCTGACCTACTGGCACCAGAATTAGTTCCCAGCACCGTTTGGGCCGCGCAACTGCCCGCGCTGAAATTGCCTGTCCCCATGCCTGATGGGTTAATGAATCGCCTGTTTGACCAGTGCCAACAGCTGGTTCGCAGTTCGCTGCGAGAAGGCGAAAAGCTGGTGCAAGTCGTGGAGTCGCTGTTCCCCGGCCACGCACCCGCCCTGAATGAGTTTGCAGGCTATGTGCTAGCGTCTCCTGCCCGCTCAAGTGGGTCAGGTGCGGCAGTGGAGGTGCGATTCCCCACCCAAGACGCTGGTTTCCCAGATCATTACAATGCGGCCACGGCACCCCAGCAAATGGTGCTGTCGTTGGTGGCAGCCCGCGAAATTCTCAACTCTCTCACATTGGCTGTAACGGCCGGCCAGCCCAAGGTAGAACGCCAATGGCATACCACGGCAGGTGTCTTAACCTTACAGGCAGAG
>CASBQX010000035.1 GCA_949127925.1 Synechococcales cyanobacterium PMM_0002 | reverse complement strand
TGCCATGCCCCTACTGGTGTTCAGGTTCGATCCGGCCATCGGTGGGTAGATATTGGGGCACAGCTTCAGCCGCAGATTTGACGGTAGCTAGATCGAGCACAGGCACCTGAAGGACGGGCAGGGGCAGCACCGGGACTAACCACTCCCTAACTGCGTTGAGCTGATTGGCCGCACCGCAGAGCAATAGGCGATCGCCTGCTTCCAGGTCAGCGGTGCTGTCGGGAAAGCGAATGAACTTACCTTCGCGTCGGATGGCCTGCACCTGAATCGTATATTGCTGATTCAAACTCAGATCGGCTAAGGTTTTGCCCAAGACTGGGCTGCTGTCTGGCAGCGTTAGCCATTGACAGGCTAGGTTTTTGGCAGGGACAGGCACTTCACCACTGGCCAAGTGGTCAAAGGTGGCCAACTCTTCAGCATCACCCACAATTAGCAGGCGATCGCCCGCTTCCAGCACCGTTTGGGCATCGGGATAGTCCACCATGTCACCCCCGGCGCGCTGAATCTCCATCAGGCTGACGCCAGAAATCCGGCGTAAGTCTGCTTCTTCTAGCGTCATCCCCATCAGTGGCGACCCGTCGGGCAACACATACCACTTGCTGTTCAGATCTTGAGCGGCGGCCTGAAGATCGCGGGTCACGGCTTTTGCAGGGCGTTCGGGGCGCAGTTCCAGGTAGTGGCTGCTGCGAATTTCGGCCATTTCTTGCTGCATATTGGTGGGCAGCACGCCGCTGCCAATCAGCAGATGAGCCGATAGCTCTAAACTAGCTTCAAATTCGGGCTGCACGACTTCTCGTGCGCCCAGCTGGTAGAGCAGCTCGATATCTTTATCATTGCCTGCCCGTACTACCACATCCAGGTCGGGCGTCAGTTCTAGCGCTCGTTTGAGACACAGACGGGTACTCATCGGGTCTGGTAGGGCGATCGCCATCCCCTTGGCCTGTTCTACGCCCGCTGCCGTCATCACATGCAGGCTGGCCGCATTGCCATAGACATAGGGAATGCCCTCATCGCGCAGCTTTTGAATCACCTGCTCCGATTGGTCAATCACCACCACCGGATACTTGTGCTCTTGCAGCAGCCGCACAATATTGCGCCCGACGCCGCCATAGCCACAGACCACGACGTGGTTTTGCACGCTCAGGTTTTCGGATACTTCCATCAGGCCATCGCCGCCGTCTAAATATGCGCCTAGCCAAGGAATTGTATCCGCCCAGGCAAATACCTTAGGGATGGCGCGCAGCACAAACGGCGTGAACACTAATGTCACCGCTGTTGTGCCCAAAATCAGCAGATATACCCGACGCGATACCAGACCCAGGGCTTGCCCCTTGCTGGCTAGCACAAACGAAAACTCACCAATCTGCGCTAGCCCCAAGCCCGCAATCAACGCTGTTTTGAGCGGATAGCGGAAGGCGCGGACGATCGGTAAAATAATCAAAAACTTGCCGACAAACGCCAGCGCCACCAAACCCAGAATCAGCTCCAGGTTATTCCAAATAAACAGCGGGTCAATTAGCATCCCCACAGCGGCAAAAAACAGGGTGGCAAAAATATCTCGGATTGGCTCAACGTAGGTGAGGGTCTGATCGGCATACTCCACCTCCGAAATCATCAACCCGGCGATAAACGCGCCCATTTCAATCGACAGCCCCAGGTACTCCGTCAACAGAGCAATCCCCAGACACAGTGCCACCACACCCAGCAAAAATAGTTCGCGGCTCTCGGTGCGCGCCAGCATCCGCAGCAGCGGCGGAATCACCCAAATCCCAGCGGCGATCGCCCCCCCGGCAATCAGCGCCGTCTTGAGCAACGCCATCCCCACCGCCAACCCTATTTCTTCGGCGGGGCTGTCGAGCGCTGGCAGCACCGCCAGCATCAGCCCCAGCGCCAGGTCTTGTACCACCAACATGCCCAGCATCACCCGCCCGTGCGGCGTTTCAGTTTCGTTGCGCTCCATCAGGCACTTCAGCACCACCGCCGTAGACGACAGCGACAAAATGGCACCCAGAAAAATGCCCTGAGTGGGAGAGGTAACCCAGCCAGTGGCCAGTGATATCAGGGTAGTGAGCAGAATCGTCAGCAGAATTTGGAGCGTGCCGCCGCCCAAGCTAATGCCCTTGACTTTTTTTAGCTCGGTTAAGGAAAACTCTACCCCCAGCGCAAACAGCAGAAACGCCGCCCCAAACTGGGCTAGCGTTTCCACTTGAATCAATTCTTTGACCAGCCCCAACCCGGCAGGGCCGACGATCGCCCCACCCAGCAGGTATCCCAACAACACGGGTTGTTTCAACAGTGCTGCAATTAATCCGCCGCCTGCCGCCGCCGCCAGCACGATGACGAGATCAACAATTAACCTGAAATCCTCTTGCACCGATGCTTCCGTAAAAGATAACGAAACTTAATGTCTTGCTCATCTTTAGGATAACGGTTTTCTGAACCGTGGCGGTTTACGGCAGGTTTATGGGCAGCAATCTGATCGCAGAAAGCTATAGGAGAAAGCCGATGCACAGCAGCACACCGCTCCAGAAATGCAGGTTGACGGCAATGAATTTGCAGTTGCTGACCCGTTCTGGCAGGTGGTGATGGGCAGAAACATGGCGCACAAGCTGAATGGCCGGGGGCAGGCTGGCAAAAATCAGCAGCGTCCAACCAGGGAAAATCTGGAGCAAGACACAGACAACCGTCAGCCCAAATAAGCTGCCGCAGAGCCACGGCAATAGCTGAGCCGCTCGCCGGGTACCCAACCGCACAATCGGCGATCGCTTGCCTGCGGCTCGGTCGTCTGTTTCTTGATGAAAATGAGAGCAGAATAGAATCAGACTGGTGCTCATGCCCAAGATGATCGACGCCACCCCACTGGTAAACGACCACGACTGATTCTGGCTATAGTACGCCGCCGAAACGGCTAAGGGGCCAAAGGCAAAAAAGCAAAGAATTTCGCCTAGCCCCTGGTAGCCCAAGCGAAAGGGCGGGCCTTGATAGGCATAGCCCAGCGCACAGCACAGCAGAATCAGTCCCGGCACCGTAAGGTCTTGTTGCCAGATGGCGATCGCCCCAATGCCCAACAGCCCCAGCCCCAAAAATAAATTGCCAATAGCAAATACCAGGTTTTTTTTGCCGGTCAAATTTACTAAAGAATGATGTTTATTTTGATCAATTCCTGTTTCTGAATCAAACACATCATTCGTGATATTTTCCCAGGCCAAAATCAAAATCGCGGATACCAAAAATGTGAGAAAAATAGCGCTATGAATCGTTTGAGTTTCGTGGAAGGCGATCGCAGTTCCCAGCACAATTGGCATAATTGCCACGCTATACATGGGGGGTTTAATGGCAGCTAACCACAGCTTTTTAGAGGGCGATCGCTGGGACTGGGGAGGTTGAGCATTGGCGGATCGAAATGGCTTGAGCGTCATCGGCAGCAGGGGGAAAGGAAGGATTGATAAACCAGGGCGATCTCAGGGCGATCTCAGGACTATCAGGGACTAGAAGCTTAATTATTCTAGCCTTGCCGCCTCCCTGCTCATGGCTCAGTGCGCCCCACCTCTGTAAAGACTTGTGACTATCGCCGAGCCATCTAGGCGGAGCTTGGGGATGGGTTTGATGGCCATTTTGGGTTTGTCACCCAGCCCAGAGCTAAGCCTAGATCTAATGGACAAGTCGGGAAAGTGACGGTAGAGCCTGACTTTTCTCAGCCTCGTTTTTGATCCCATTTGGCAAGGTAGAACCTGATCGAGGCGAGAGAGCCTAATGGCCGAAATCGCCGCAGTGCATCTGAACCGTAACGGGCAGCTAGCTAGACTTACCGAAGTATGTTACCTGTAGTAGACACATTCCCACAAACCCTAGGCACATCGAGATTTCAGGGTATTTTCGGGCGTTTTTTTGCTCGTTTGATTCATTTCTGAAGCCAACTTATTCCGGTTGTTGCACTCATGCCAGTTGTACCCTATCGACTTCATCTCCTGCACGATCATAAAACGCTGTATCAATTTTTATTGGCCTGCCAGCAAAAATCTGTCGAGCAAAATCATCCCCATATTGCCAGTATTTCGATGGCCATTGAGGTCGTTGATCCGCTAGCAGCTTTACAACAAGTGGCCGACATCCAACAGCCTCATTTCTATTTAGAAAATCCGTTTAGGGGGGAAGCGATCGCCGCTTTTGGTGCCGTTACATCCTTTTCTACAGAAGGAAAAAGCCGGTTTGAAACAATTCAAGCCTACATTCAAGCTGATCTAAATCATCTGTCCCATGTAGATGGGTTTAAAGCTGGTTTAGATACACCTCGATTTTTTTGTGCCTTTACTTTTTTTGATCAGCCGTGCGGGGTCGATTTCCCCTTCCCAGGAGCGACTGTCTTCTTACCAAAATGGCAGGTTTTGCGGCGGCATGACAGCTGTATTGCTACTGCAAATTTTCTAATTCAGCCCCATAGCAATCTGATCAATTTGACCGATGAATTTGAACAGCAGCTTCAGGCTATTCAACAGTCGTCCTACGGAGTATTCAATATTTCTGATGAGTTTAGTCAGGGTCTAACGCGATGGCAAATGGTCGATACTCATGATTTTAAATCAGCCGTTGCCGCAACACTAAAAAGCATCCAGCAAAAATATCTGAATAAGTTAGTTTTGGCTCATGCGGTAGATGTGATTTCACATTTGCCGTTTCAGTGGATTTCCTCATTAGATAATCTCCGAAAACTGCACCCCGATTGCTACATCTTTTCGGTGGGACACGGTACCGGAAAAACGTTTATTGGAGCTAGCCCAGAACGCCTGATCAGTATTGGCGATCGCCACCTAATTAGTGATGCGTTAGCCGGTTCTGCACCACGCGGCACCACCTCGCAAGCGGATGCTGTTCTGGGTCGCCGCCTGCTTCAAAGCCCCAAAGAACGGCACGAACATCAGGTCGTGGTAGATTTTCTGCGCGATCGCCTGTCTCAATTTGGCTTGACGCCCCAGGTGCCCGCCACCCCAGAACTGCTGCGCCTGTCTAACATTCAGCATCTACACACGCCGATTACGGCCACCCTGCCCCCCCAACTCCACCCGCTCAAATTGCTGGCCGATCTGCACCCCACCCCTGCCGTCGCCGGGATGCCCCGCGATCGCGCCTGTGAAGAAATTCAGCGGTATGAGCCATTTGGGCGATCGCTCTATGCGGCACCCTTGGGCTGGGTCGATGCAGGGGGCAACGCTGAGTTTATCGTCGGCATCCGTTCGGCGCTGATCGACGGCAACCACGCCCGCCTCTATGCGGGTGCAGGGATTGTGGCTGGTTCTGAACCCGATCGAGAACTAGCTGAGGTCAAGCTCAAGCTTCAGGCACTGCTGCGTGCGTTAGTTTAGCAGTGCAGTCCAGGCAAGGGGCTTAAGCCCCTTGTCTTGGAGTCTATGCTCTGAAGTCTATTGATGCACCTCATTCATCTGAAAACTGCTACCTGCTTTGAACTGCAACCGATCACAGTTGTCTGGTGCCGATGCGGCGATTGATGTAGCCATCCAGTAAAAATGTAATGTGTGCTACACTTTATAAAGTCTAAACTAATTTGGCAAGCTCTATCAAGACTCAGTTAGAGCTTGATGTTTCTATTGCCGACCATACATTATTGACGTAACTCAAACTAACTTTATTAAGTTCCGCAGCGATCGCCGTATTGGGTTTTAGCGCATGTGAAGACACGGTGGACGTCAGGCTAGATCAGGTCTATACGAGTTTTTCATACACAGAAAAAATGAGATTCTAGAGAGGTATTGATCGCCTCAGAAAGTCTCTTTTAGATTTGAGAATTAATTGAGGAAAACTGATTCAATGGCGCTCTTGAAAGAAACGGCCCTGATTTATTGTGGCAATCAATTTGGCCTAGTAGATGGGAAAACTGCTGCCGCATTAGTTCGACATTCTGAGATGTATACCATCGTCGGCGTGATTGACGAGTTATTGGCGGGTCAGGACGCGGGAGAAGCCCTAGGAGAGGCCAAAAAGGGCATCCCCATTTTTGCCAGCTTAGAGGATGCCTTGAACACTCTTTCCGAGGTTCCACATTGCTACATTTACGGGAAAGCTCCTCTAGATGCTTGCATCCCCTTTGAAGAAAGGCTTTTGGTTTTAGCAGCCATGAAAAATGGCATGAATATTATCAATGGTCTTCATCAATTTTTTACTGAAGATCAAGAGTTTGTCCAGATGGCTGCTCAACATCATGTCCAAATTAAAGATATTAGAAAACCTCCTCAGCTCAAAGATTTACATGTCTTTACGGGGCGAATCTCGGAGGTCAATGTTCCCGTAATTGCCGTGTTGGGCACCGATTGTGCTTGCGGGAAAATGACTACTGCTGTAGAACTCAACCAAGCCTTGAACAATCTTGGAATTAAGTCAGTCCT
>CASBQX010000034.1 GCA_949127925.1 Synechococcales cyanobacterium PMM_0002 | reverse complement strand
GTCACCGCCGTGATGATCGTCATGTTGGCGTTGCTCAACGATGGAGCGATTTTGTCGATCGCCTACGATCGCGTTCATTATCATAATCAGCCCGAAGAATGGAATATGCGTCTGGTTCTAGGAATCTCGACAGTATTGGGAGTAATGGGAGTGATCGCGGCGTTCGGCTTGTTTTATATGGGTGAGCGAGTCTTTAATCTTGATCGCGATCACATCCGAACCCTGATGTATTTGAAGTTATCCGTAGCAGGACATCTGACGATCTTCCTGACGCGCACACGCGGTTCCTTCTGGTCAATTCCCCCTGCCAAAATTCTCTGGATCGCGGTACTCGGCACGCAAATTTTGGCGACCTTGATTGCGGTTTATGGGCTATTTATGACACCCCTCGGCTGGGGTTGGGCATTGTTCGTTTGGGGCTATGCGCTGGTGTGGTTTGTCGTGAACGATCGCGTAAAACTGCTTGCTTATCGGCTTTTAACTTGAGTAGTTAAGTTAAAAGTTATGTCGTAATCAATCACTTTATACAGGGGATAAAACATCGTTCTCTCAAAATAGCAAATAGTTACGATCTTATCCAATATCTAACATCTAATATCTAATATCTAATGAAAAAAAATTTACGACAACCGATACGATTTTTGATGGCGGGAGTTGCATTACTTCTGTTGCTGGTTTTCTGTCAAGGCACACTACAGGCCGAGGCAACCTCTCCAATGACTCAACCTGCTACGGTTGCGGTTGCTGCACTACCAGAAGGTGAACTGAGTGCCTATCCCGCACAATTGCCGCCATTGCCCTATGAGTATGGTGCATTGACAAAGGCGATCGATGCAGAAACGATGCAGATCCATCACGATCGACATCATGCTAGCTATGTCAAAAACCTAAATGCAGCATTAAAGCAACAGCCCAATTTACAGAATCGCAGTGTCGAAGCGCTGCTCCGCGACCTCAAAAGCTTACCAGCAGATATTCGCACCACCATTCAGAACAATGGTGGTGGACATCTCAACCACACGATTTTCTGGCAGCTTATGAGTCCAAATGGCGGGGGACAACCCACTGGCGCGATCGCAAATGCGATTGATCAAACCTTTGGCAGCTTTGACAACTTTAAAAAACAATTTAATGAGGCAGGGGGCGCTCGCTTTGGCAGTGGCTGGGTTTGGTTGGTTCGTAATCCTCAAGGGCAACTGCAAATTACCTCCACACCGAATCAGGACAGTCCGATTATGGAAGGCTCCTACCCCATTCTCGGTAATGATGTCTGGGAACATGCTTATTATCTTCGTTACCAGAATCTTCGTGCTGAATACTTGACTAATTGGTGGAATGTCGTGAATTGGCAGGAAGTCGAGCGTCGGTTTCAACTAGCATCTCAACAATAAGCGCTCAGGAGTTTGACCATGAGACGGTTGTTGATGCATAGCCCGATCGCTGTTGCCTTTCTGTGGATTGTCGCCTACCTGCTGCTAACCCTATTGCCATTGTTCGTACTGTTACTGTATCCAGTCCCTTCGGGACGTGGCTTTTGGACTGAGTTTTCAGTGGCGCTGGGCTTTATCGGACTAGCCATGATGGCACTGCAATTTGTCTTGACGGCTCGGATCAATCGCATCGAATCTTCCTATGGTCTTGATATTCTGCTCCAGTTTCACCGCTATACCTCCTTGGTCGCATTCTTCATGGTGCTGGTGCATCCAGTGATTCTGTTCATTGCTCAGCCTGAAACCCTTCAGTTGCTCAACTTTTTCGAGGCTCCCTCACGGGCGCGTATGGCAATGTTAGCAACGCTGGCCTTTCTGGCCATGGTGATCACAACTATCTGGCGTAAACAACTCAAGATTCCCTATGAGCCTTGGCGAGCTTCTCACACGATTCTGGCAGTGTTAGCAGTAGGATTGGGCTTTGGACATGCGATCGGCGTTGGCAACTACATGGGCTTGTTTTGGAAAGTCGTACTGTGGTCGGGCATTATGTTGGTCTCGCTCTGGCTAATCATTTACGTGCGTCTGATCAAACCTTTGTTAATGACGAAAAAGCCTTATGTGGTGGAAGAAGTCATGTCCCAGCGAGGCGATGTCTGGACACTGGCGCTACGTCCATTGGGACATGATGGCTTTAAGTTTCAGCCAGGTCAGTTTGCGTGGTTGACCCTGAACATTAACCCGTTGAGTATGCGGGAACATCCCTTTTCAATGTCATCCAGTGGCGATCGCGCCGATCGGCTTGAATTTGGTATCAAAGCGATCGGCGATTTTACCAGTCAAATCAAAGATGTCCAACCAGGGACAAGAGCTTATCTAGATGGTCCCTACGGGGTATTTACGACAGAACGCTACTGGGACAGCGCTGGGTTTGTGCTGATTGCAGGTGGTGTTGGGATTACACCCATTTTCAGTATTTTATTAACAGCATCTGAACGAAATGACGGTCGCCCCTTTCTCCTCATTTACGCAGCTTCCTCTTGGGAGGACATAACCTATCGAGAGGAGTTGGAAACCTTAAAAGAAGCGCTCGATTTATCTATTGTGTATGTGTTGCGGAAAGCTCATGATGGATGGGAAGGCGAAACGGGTTATATCGATAAAGCAGTGTTGGAAAGGCATATTCCCCGACATCGAGGCAGTCGTCATTACTTCGTCTGTGCCGCGCCAGTGATCATGCGTGCGGTAGAACTTGCTCTATTTGAGCTAGAGGTTCCCGTTACAAACGTCAATATGGAACACTTTGATCTGGCATAATCTTGATCTGGAATAATAAGGAGGATTGATGCGTTACAGCATTATGGTGCAACTTGTGGCAGGCGTGACAGTGATTCTGGTAGGCACTGCCGCTCTATTTGCTTGGATTCAAACCCGAACGGAACCTGTTGAGATGAAAGGAGACAAGGTTTCTATTCATTCTCATGACAAGGACTAAACCCAAGCATTTTATTAGTGATCCTCTATGCGTTGCCCACTCGCGAATGGTGCAGTAGCTTTTCGATCATAATGACGGCTATAACCTGAATAGGGCATCATGCTTTACCTGTGGAATTCTTTAGAGGATTATGAATCTTCACTGCAATGATGGATTAGCATAGCGACCAAACCTGTCCAACCAGTTTGATGATTGGCTCCTAACCCAGTACCATTGTCACCATTAAAGTATTCATAAAATAGCAACAAATTGCGCCAGTGAGGGTTTTTCTGAAATAAGGCATTGTTGCCATGAACTGAGCGATGACCAGCTTCGTTTTGTTGAAAAATATTGATCAGGCGATGAGATAGCTCGATCGCCACTTCTGCCAGAGTCATCCATTGTCCTGATCCAGTTGGACATTCTACTTTGAATTCATCACCCAAATAAGCATGAAACTTCTGGAGTGACTCAATAATTAGAAAATTCATGGGAAACCAGATTGGACCACGCCAATTCGAGTTACCACCAAACATCCCCGTTGTCGATTCTGAGGGTTCGTAGGTAATGGAATGTGAGTATCCATCCACATCAAAGGTGTAGGGATGATCGGCGTGGATTTTGGATAGCGATCGCACCCCATAGGGACTCAGAAATTCGGTTTCGTCTAGCAAGCGTTGGAGGATGGGTTTGAGTCGCTCAAACGGACAGACCATCGCTAAGAGCCGCCTTGACTGCTCCCCATCCGTTTCTAAGGAGGTCAGATTGCGCTGTAAGTTAGGGCGATTGTCGATGAACCACTGAAAACGGCGTTTGAAACCAGCAAATTGCGCTAGCGCTGAAGGTTCCAGAACTTCAACGGCAAATAAGGGAATTAAACCTACCATCGATCGCACCTTCAGATAGTGATGCTGGTCGTGAGGCGGATGCAGTACATCGTAGAAAAATCGATCGGTATTATCCCACAAAGGTATATTGTTATCACCGACATGGTTCATTGCATCGGTAATCTGGAGAAAATGCTCAAAAAACTTGCTGGCAATATCTTCATAGGTGCGATTAGTTTTTGCCAATTCCAGAGCGATCGTCAACATATTCAGGCAATACATTCCCATCCAACTGGTTGCATCTGACTGTTCTAAATAGCCGCCTGTGGGAAGTTCATCACTCCGATCAAAAATGCCGATATTGTCCAGCCCCAAAAATCCACCCTGAAAGATATTGTTGCCATCATTGTCCTTCTGGTTTACCCACCAAGTAAAGTTGAGCAGCAGTTTTTGAAAGACACGCTCTAAAAATTCCGTATCGCCTCGTCCGTATAACTCCTGTTCAATTTGATACACTCGCCAAGCCCCCCAAGCGTGAACAGGTGGGTTAACATCGCTAAAATGCCACTCATACGCAGGAATCTGCCCATTTGGGTGCATATACCATTCTCGCGTCAGACGGTCTAACTGCTGCTTGGCAAAGTCAGGATCAAGCATCGCCAATGGAATACAGTGAAACGCTAAATCCCAAGCGGCAAACCAAGGGAACTCCCACTTGTCGGGCACGGAGAGAATATCATCATTGTACAGATGAGTCCATTCTTGATTGCGAGCATTCTGGCGGTGCGGTACGGGCTGATTGCGATCGCCTGTGAGCCAATTCTCAACCACATAATGATAAAACTGTTTTGTCCAAAGCATTCCCGCAAAGGCTTGACGCTGCACCTGACGGGCATCTTCAGAGAGTGGACGGGGTGTAATTCGCTGATAGAATTCATCGGCTTCTTGCTGGCGTTGGTTAAAAATGCGCTCAAACTCTTTGCTAAATGGTTCTGACAGATCAGGGCGATCTGCTAATCGCAGCCAGACAACCACAGTTTCTCCAGCCCCAATCGTCAGAGTATAATGAGCGGCAACTTTTGTCCCTTGCTGATTGGGATTGATTGCGGACTGATTACCGTGAATAATGAAATCATTGATGCCATCTTTGACATACGGGGATCGGTTCTCAGTACCAAACAACCGTTGATGGTTCGTTTCATTTTCAGTGAACAAGAGCGCATCTGGCTTAAGACAGTAAAGCCAGCGATCGCCTAGAGTCGAATGTGTCGCATGAACGATCTGAGTTGAACCCCTAGATTCGATCTGTTGCAAGCGGGGTTTTTCACTATTCTCACTCCATGACCATGTATTCCGAAACCAGAGAGTTGGTAAGAGATGGAGTGTTTTTGGTTCAGCGGCGCGGTTAACAACAGATACTTGAATCAGAATGTCTTCATCCGTCTGTTTAGCGTATTCAACAAAAACATCAGTATATTCATTGTTATTGAAGATTCCTGTATCTGCTAACTCAAATTCAGGATCGTGATAGCCCCGTTTTTGATTTTCTTCTACCAATTGTGTGTAAGGAAATGCTTGCTGGGGATACTTGTACAAATATTTCATGTAGGCATGACTGGGTGTGTTGTCAAGATAGAAGTAATACTCTTTGACATCCTCACCATGATTGCCTTCTGGTCCCGTCAAGCCAAACAATCGCTCCTTCAAAATCGCATCTTCCCCATTCCACAGGGCGATCGCAAAGCACAGCCGCTGATGATTGTCGGAAATGCCAGCAATACCATCTTCACCCCAACGATAAGCGCGCGATCGCGCATGGTCATGCGGCAAGTATGCCCATACATTGCCATCGGTGCTGTAATCTTCGCGTACCGTTCCCCACTGGCGATCGCTCACGTAGGGTCCCCATCTGCGCCAGTAGGCTTGACGGTTGCGGTCTTGTTCCAGTCTTTGTTCTTCTGCGGTCATCATTATTACCTCAAGCAGACCAAGTTTCTTGAAAATCGGCATAGAGGGTTAATCCCCCATCAATGAACAGCGTCTGCCCAGTTATGTAAGCCGCTTCATCCGATGCTAGAAATGCCACCGCTGCTGCCATTTCTTCAGAGGTTCCAGCGCGACCCATAGGAATATGGCTCTCAACGATCGCCTGCTTGTTCGGATCATCTGTCCAGCTTTCATTAATAGGAGTAATGGTAGCTCCGGGTGCAACGCCATTCACCCGAATGCCTCGCTTTGCATATTCCAATGCTAGAGTTTTTGTCAGATTTCCCATACCTCCCTTGCTGATAGAGTAGCTAATATACATCGGGCGCGGAATGATTTCATGGACGCTGGAAATATTGATGATCACACCAGAGCGCTGCTGTTCTAATAGGTGTTTAATCATTTCTCGCGCACAGAGATAGGCTCCGCGCAAATTCACTGCGATCACGCGATCGAACTCATCGGTTTGCACTTCATGAGATGCTCTTTCAGTCTGAATTCCAGCATTGTTAATTAAAATATCCAGACTGCCGAATTTGTCTACAGTGGCGCTCATCATTTGCAAGATGTCCTCTTCTTTGGAGACATCCCCTTGAATGATCAGCGTTTCAACGCCGCATTCTGCGGCCTGTCCACAGGCTTTTTGTAGTGCTAATTCTTCTGTGTCTTCGGCATCCTCTGCACTTTTGCGGTGGTTGATGGCGATATTGCAGCCTTCTTGAGCCAGACGAACGGCGATCGCCTGGCCAATTCCAGAACTCGCCCCTGTAATCAATGCAGTTTTTCCAGCTAATCCTTTCACGCTCGTTTCTCCCTTTTAAATTCACTCTAATTTAGCATCAATGGCAAATGTGACATGATGATGAGTAACTAGGCAAAAGAAACCTTAAAACCCAAAAAGCTGTAGCGCACGCTGCGCGTGCGCTACAGCTTTTTGGGTTTTGGGTTTAATTATGCTTGCCTACTTGACAGGCTCGAAGTTCAATTTGATGAGTGTTTAATCTGTTCCCCACGCATCTCATCCACATCAAGCAAACTAATTAACACACCTGCAATGGGAATCGAAAGAAACACTCCCACCAATCCCGCGACTCTCGCCCCCACCAACAGTGCAAAGAACATAATCACAGGATTCATGTTGATAGATCCTTGCATAATCCGAGGCATGAGTAGGTTTTCTTCGACCTGTTGCAGCAAGATACAGCCTATCAGCACCTTTATACTTAGCAAAATTCCTTGTGGCAAAATGATTAGGCAAATCAGGCTAATGCCAATGGTTGCACCAATGCCGGGGATCAAGTCGAATAAGCCTGCGGTCGCTGCCAGCACCAGAGCATAGGGAATATTCAGCAAAATGAATACTAAAAATGTTGATATTCCAAAGAAAATAGATAATAGTAACCTTCCCCAAAAGAAACCCAGAAGATTTTTCTGAATTGCCACTGTCAGTTTTCGCCGCAAATGGGGCGCAAACAGCTTCATCAAAAGTTTCCATAGCCGTCGACCATCCAACAGCATAAAGAAGCCGACTACCGCAACCAGAATCAAATCTAGCAAGCTGAACAGAGCATTTTGAATCGTACTAAAACCCGTGCCAATCATACCGAGAGCCTGTTCGCGCACTTGGACTTCAAAAGCACTGAAATCAACGGTAATGTTTAGACTTTGCAAAAATGACCGAAGATTTTCCAATAGCGCGATCGCCGACTCTAAAAACTTGGGAGCTTGTTCCAACAACTGTTGCGCTTGAGAAATGGCAGCTAATCCTAGCGTTGCCATTAGCGCACCCAGAAGCAGCAGGGTGAGCAAAAATATTAGAAAAACCGCTAACCCACGAGGGATGAAACGGGATACAAATGAAACTGGATAATTGAGCAGAAAGGCGAAGATTGCTGCGAAAATAAAAATAATCAGAACTGTTTCAAAATAAGCTATTACTTGAACAATCGCCCAGGCAAGCGCAAAGAGTAGCAAGTAGCGAATGAGGCGAGCGTTGCTCAGTTGGTTCCACATTTTATTGGTGTTGACTTTTGGATTATCCATTACAGATGCTAAACCTCTACCGCTTTCCTCACTCGCTGTATTTGCTGAAACTAGAATAGATGATCACTTCTTGGCGACCGAAGAAGCCAACAGTGAAAATGCGATCGCAAACCCTCGCTTAAGCTTAAATTTCTTAAACTGGCACACGACTCGATTTAACCCAGTGGCAAAGATCACCGCCATAAAAAACAGTAGCATGATTGATCGAACTTGCCACATGACATAGAACGAAATGAGTAGCAAAATTAATCCAAACCAACTTCTTAATGTCAAAGTTTTGCCTTCCGCTTTCGCTTACTGAGAAGAAAAACTGCTGAGCAACAGTCTACCAAGATTCTACATTTTTTTCTTCAGTTAATACAGCTTGATTTACAAGACTTCATCTGCAAGGAAGCTGTTGCAGAATATCTATCTCATGATAGGTGACAACTCAAAATATACAAATGGAGGACAAGCTAGTGTTCAATCTCCTTCATAGTGTACATGACTCAAATCACATTCCTTGTTAGTCTTTGGGCAAAGTAGAAGACTCATGATGAATTTTTGTTCTCAGTATGCTTTTGTATTTGGTGTCAGCCTGCTTACACTTGGACTTGCAGCATTAGCTTAGAAGATTCCTCTAGCAGCGAAATATAAAGTCAGTCTAATGGAGAGCCGATATGGAGTCTGTTGAAAGACAATCAATTGATTTGAAACTAGAAAAAGTTGGTAACATTTTACGCCTGACAGGGTGGATCGGTCTCTCTGTGCAAATTGGCTTCGGAGCGATTTCACTGCTGATGGTTGTCTTTGCGATCGCAGGTCAAAATTTTAGTCAGGCGACTGCACTTACCAGAGGGGTAACTCCTGGTGTGGCAGTGTCAGTGAACCAAGGCGTAACTCCAGGACTTGGGGTCGGGATTTTTTGGGCAGTTTGCGGTCTTTTAGCGCTGCTAGCTGGAATTTACCTCGCCTTTCGGCAAACGCGATTGGCAGGACGGTTGCGTCATGCAGACACGATGAAACACCCAAACAAAGCACAGGTGATGACTGTGTTGCGTCTGGGTGTGATCGTGGGTTTAGTTGGTATGCTGCTAACGGTTTTGGGTGGCGGCGCGTCGCTGGCAGTGTTGTTCTCGAAATCTATTTCTCAACCCCAAGGCGTGGCAATTTATGACCCGACTCGCATGATTCGGTCGATCGACATTATGGTGGCACTGGCAAACATGAGTGGAATTACCGCCCATTTTGTTGGCACTGTTGCTTCGCTTAGCGTGTTTGAATGGCTGCATCGTTAATTTATTGATTGGCTTAGATCTCTTTTATGTAAAGCCTTGCGCTGCCATAAAACCCAGATAAATTTTTGAAAGTGCCGCGAAGCGGCACTTTCAAAAATTTATCTGTATCAATTAAACCCTCAATAGACTTTAATGCCACACCCTTCGTTGATGTCATTGTGCTAGAAGCGCCTGACGTTAAATCATAGGATGGAAACCCAATGCAGCAATTTGATCAACCTGAGAAGCAAGCAATCGAACATGAGCAACAGCAAATTTTGCAACAGCTTGAAGACTGGCTAGAGCTACCAATGCTGGTGTTGAGCTTGGTTTGGCTCGGTCTATTTGTGGTGGAACTCACTTGGGGACTCACGCCACTGCTCGATGCGATTAGCATTGCCATTTGGGGGGTGTTTATTGTAGAGTTTGTCCTCAGATTATTTCTTGCACCCCACAAAGTTTCTTACTTCAAAACGAACTGGCTTACGGCAATCTCTTTGCTTTTACCTGCCTTACGAGTGTTGCGGTTTGTGCGCCTCCTGAGAATTTTTCAAACGACCCGCGCCGTCCGAGGCTTACGATTGCTGCGCGTTCTCACTCGAACCAATCGCAGTATGCGATCGCTGACGGCAAACTTTGCGCGACGCGGGTTTGGCTATGTGATGATGACGACGGCGATCATTACACTTGCTGGTGCGGCAGGGATGTATGCTTTTGAGCAAGAAGCTCCCAATTCGTCTGGGTTTGACAGCTACGGTACAGCGCTTTGGTGGACGGCGATGCTGATGACCACGATGGGGTCGGATTACTTTCCACAAACGCCAGAGGGTCGCATTCTTTGCTTTTTACTGGCACTCTATGCATTTGCCGTGTTTGGCTATGTAACAGCAACTTTAGCCAGCTTCTTTATTGGACAAGATGCCGACGATGATGAAGCAGAAATTGTCGGAACAAAATCGATCGATGCTCTACGAGACGAAATTATTGCCTTGCGAACTGAGATTCAAAGCTTAAGACAAAACCACTAGATAGAAGTTAATCCTATTTCTTCTCTGTATACTGCTGACGTGAACTGAAGCAATCTTGCCATGAATAATGAAATAGAGACTTTTGTAGGCAAGATGCAGGCAATGCTAAATAGCTTTATTGCCTTACTGCCTAATCTGATATTGGCGTTAATTGTCTTTGCTATCTTTTTCTTCGTTGCTAGAACTATCAAAAAAGTCGTTAGAAACCTAACGCGCGATCGCCGCCAAGCTCGTAATTTAGGGATGGTGCTGGGGCGGTTAGCGCAAGGCGCAACTATTTTGGTCGGTTTATTTATTGCCTTGTCGATCGTGATTCCCTCTCTCAATGCCAATGATCTCGTACAGCTACTTGGAATCAGTGGTGTGGCGATTGGTTTTGCATTTCGAGATATCTTACAAAATTTCCTAGCAGGTATTTTAATTTTATTGAATGAACCCTTTCAAATTGACGATCAAATTGTCTTTAAAGATTTTGAAGGTACGGTCGAGAATATTCAAACACGAGCAACCACCATTAGAACCTATGATGGTCGGCGGGTTGTCGTTCCAAACTCTGAGTTATTTATCAATGCTGTGACGGTCAATACCGCCTTTGAGAATCGCCGTCTCCAGTACGATATCGGCATTGGCTATGGCGATGATATTAACGAAGCGCGACGGCTAATTCTAGAAGCCATGCATGAAACAGATGGAGTGCTAGAAACGCCTGCCCCTGATGCGATCGTTGTAGAACTTGCGGGTAGCTCGGTCAATCTTCGCGCCCGTTGGTGGGTTGCACCGCCCCGTCGGGCGGACGTGTTAGACCTTCAAGATCAAGTTTTGACGAACATTAAAAACAAACTGGTGGCAAATGGTATTGATCTGCCCTTTCCAACACAGCAAATTTTGTTTCATGACCAGACTGAAGCAACGGATGGCGATCGCGCCCATCAACGCGAAGGCTGGCCTGCTGGCAAGGGCAAAGTGCCGCAGTCTCGCAGCATCAGCAGTTCACTCAAACGACTTGCTGAAATCAAAGCGTCTCGGAATGGCTCTGAAGGAGATAGCGCAAAGCACTTTTTAGAGGAGAAGCAAACAAATGAGAACTAAGCTCAGTAAGCTATTAGATTCACTGCACTCTAGCTTCTGGTTTATCCCAACCCTGATGGTAGTGATAGCGATCGGGCTGTCATTTTCAACCATTCATATTGACCAAAGCTCAAACACAGAAATTATTGGCAACTTAGGTTGGGCTTATGCGCTAGGGCCAAGTGGTTCACGCGCTATTCTTTCAGCGATCGCAGGTTCAATGGTGAGCGTTGCCACGACGGCATTTTCCATTACGATCGTCGCCCTTCAGCTTGCGTCCTC
>CASBQX010000033.1 GCA_949127925.1 Synechococcales cyanobacterium PMM_0002 | reverse complement strand
CCAGTCCTCTTGGGGGATCTCTGTTAAAAAAATGGCAGTTGCACTTTCCATGCATTTCACCCTACCAGATTTACTCCTGCTTGACTCACTTTTCCCGTATTACCCCCTGTACGGATACCCACATGAGTAATCACCTGCGGCAATGCCATTGATGCGAAAGCCGTTACAACAAATGCGATCGCCGTTACAGCAAATGCGATCGCCATTACAGCAAATGCGATCGCCGTTATAGCAAGAGCCGAAGATTCCAGGTTAAGTGGGCATCAGATTGTCGTAGCGCTGCCCAGAATGATATCGGTTGCCTTCAGATTCAATCCATTGGCTAGGTCTGCAAACTGGCCACCTTTACCAAATCCATTTTGGCTACCATTGGCGTTAAAAAATAATGCCCCAGTTTTGCGAACGTAGGTCAACTTAGCAGTACTTCGCTGTGCCTGCGCTACATTCTTCACGGTTGCCAATTCAATTTTTCTCAACCCCTTAAAGGTAGCCCGATCCAGCACAATCTTGTCTTGTCTGCGTGTGAAGTCGGTAATGCTGTCAATCCCGATTTGGTTGCGGTTAAAGCGACCCGTTTGACTAAACAGGAAGCGATCGCGCCCTAGACCTCCGGTCAAAATGTCAGCCCCTACACCACCACTGAGCAGATCATCGCCGCTATTGCCCACTAAGGAATTGTTGAGAGCATTGCCAAAGAGGCGATCGCCCCCACCGCCCCCGGTGACGTTAGTGATATCAACGGCGCTGCCCAGAGTGAGCGTGAGAGCGCTGTTAACAGTTTGAGCGGTGGTTAATCTCAGATCGAGTGTGATGTTCTGTGTTGCTGTGGCAGAGAAATCGATCGCATTTACGCCGAGAGCGTCACTCAATAGATCGCTACCCAGAGCGGTAGTGGCATCGAACAGGTAGAGGTCGCCGTCTGCGCCACCTTGCAAGCTGTCGTTACCTGCCCCGCCTGTAATTACATCGTTTCCACCGTTGCCCGCGATCGCATCATTGCCGCCATTACCTGTGAGCGTATTGGCAACCGCATCGCCCGTGATCGTGTCGTCGAGACTGGTGCCGATGACGTTGGTGAAACCTGTGAGCGAGCGAGTAACGGCGCGGGGCGTGAAGTTGAGGGTGAGTACGCCCGTATTTAGATCGGCATTGATAGACCCTAGCGTTACACCGGAGGCATCAGCGGTAGGAGGAGTGAGTGTCAATCCGGCGAGATCGCCTGCCACGCCAAACACTACATAGCTTTGGCCTGAACTGCTGCCATTGGGATCAGCACTAGTCGCCCCAATAATCAGGTCATCAATGCCGTCGCCATTCACATCCCCCGCACTGCTGACAGAACCACCTGAGAAGTCACTTGCGGCAATGCCATTGATGCGAAACCCATTGCTGCCGTTGAGCGTGGATAGATTTAGGTCTGCGCCAAACCCACTGCGGCTGCCAAACACCACATAGCTTTGGCCTGACGCACTGCCATTGGGGTCAGCACGAGCAGCCCCAATAATCAGATCGCCAATGCCGTCGCCATTCACATCCCCTGCACTGCTGACAGAACCACCTGATCTGTCATCTGCGGCAATGCCATTGATGCGAAACCCATTGCTGCCGTTGAGCGCAGAGAGATTAAAGTCGGGGACAAACCCACTGCGGCTGCCAAACACCACATAGCTTTGTCCTGAATAGCTGCCATTGGGGGCAGCACGAGCAGCCCCAATAATCAGGTCAGCAAGGCCATCCCCGTTCACATCCCCTGCGCTGCTGACGGAACGACCTGAGTAATCATTTGCGGCAATGCCATTGATGCGAAAGCCATTGCTGCCGTTGAGCGTGGATAGATTTAGAGCAGAACCAAACCCGCTGCGGCTGCTAAAGACGACATAGCTCTGTCCTGACCTAGTGCCATTGGGGGCAGCACCATTCGCTCCAATAATCAGGTCATCAATGCCGTCGCCATTCACATCCCCTGCACTGCTGACGGAACGACCTGAGGAGTCACCTGCGGCAATACCATTAATACGAAAGCCGTTACTGCCATTGAGCGTAGACAGATTCAGGTCTGCGGCAAACCCACTGCGACTGCCAAACACCACGTAGCTTTGTCCTGAATAGCTGCCATTGGGGTCAGCATCAGTCGCCCCAATAATCAGATCATCAATGCCATCGCCATTCACATCCCCCGCACTGCTGACAGAACGACCTGAGAAGTCAAATGTGGCAATGCCATTGATGCGAAAGCCATTACTGCCGTTGAGCGCAGAGGGGACAAAGTCTGCGGCAAACCCACTGCGGCTGCCAAACACCACATAGCTTTGGCCTGAATAAGAGCCATTGGGGTCAGCACCATAAGCCCCAATAATCAGGTCATCAATGCCGTCGCCATTCACATCCCCTGCACTGCTGATAGAACGACCTGATTGATCATTTGCGGCAATGCCATTGATGCGAAACCCATTGCTGCCGTTGAGGGTCGATAGATTCAAGATGGGTGCTGCCATTGGTGAGTAACTCCTGTTGGTTAGAATGCGTGATACTCGCAGTGCAGCATTCAGGTTGAGGTGGACGCACCCAGTATGAATGGACATTGATGCATCTGTGTTACCGTTGAAGATAATTTTCACGCCATCTTTACGTTAGAAAAAGTAAAGCGCGATCGCGTCAGTTCACCTGCTTACTAAGGTTTCATGACCGCTTCACCTCGATCCCTCGACATTACTAGTTCTCGCCAGTTCCCCGAGTGGCTGGCAGAACAACGGGTGAGTCTTGCCTTTACGACCTATCAGACGGGCAAACTGTTTTTGATTGGGCTACAGTCAGGCGATCGCCTTTCCTTGTTCGAGCGCACCTTTAACCGAGTGATGGGGCTATATGCCACCAGCCATAGCCTCTATCTCAGTTCGCTATTCCAGCTTTGGCGGCTTGAAAACGCCCTCGAACCTGGGCAAGACTATCAGGGCTACGATCGCCTCTACGTGCCGCAAGTGGGCTACACCACAGGCGATTTAGACATTCACGACATCGCCCTCGATGCCAACGACCAGATTCTATTTGTGAACACCCTATTTGGCTGCCTCGCCACCGTCAGCAGCACCCATAGCTTTGTCCCGCTCTGGCAACCGCCCTTCCTTTCTAAACTTGCTGCCGAAGATCGCTGCCACCTCAACGGCTTAGCCATGGAGCAGGGTCAGCCGCGCTATGTCAGCGCTGTCAGCCAATCTGACGTGGCCGATGGCTGGCGCGATCGCCGTCACAGTGGCGGCTGCATCGTCGATGTGACCCAAAACGAAGTGATTGCCACGGGCTTATCAATGCCCCATTCCCCTCGGTGCTATCAAGGCAAGCTCTGGCTGCTCAACTCGGGCACCGGATATTTTGGCACCCTCGATCCGCAGCACGGCAGCTTTGAACCCCTAACGTTTTGCCCTGGCTATCTGCGCGGACTCGCCTTTTGGGGTGACTATGCCGTCGTCGGCATTTCCCGCCCGCGCCACAACAAAACCTTTTCTGGTCTACCGCTTGATGACAATCTCGCCGCCAAAGACGCCACCGCCCGCAGCGGCTTACTAGTAATCAGCTTAAAAACGGGTGATATTGTCCATTGGCTCAGAGTAGAAGGCATTGTGGAAGAACTTTATGACGTTGCGGTGTTACCTGGCGTTCGTCGCCCGATGGCGATCGGGTTCATGAATGACGAAATTCGCCGCATGATTACCGTTGGCTAATGCGAACCATTCAACCCGATCAATCGGTTGAGGTGGGGTTGTAGAATCCTGGCAAAGTGAATGCGGCGATCGCTTTATACTATGGCTCAATTTGCTCAATTTGCTCAAACAGCCGACTCAACTATTCGCAGCAGATGACCATCGGGATCTGGGATCAGCAAGCCTTGATTGCAGCCCAAAGCGGGTTCTACAGTTGTGACTCCAGAGGGCGGCAGCGAAGCTGGGGCGGCTAGCTGCTGGGCTGTAGCTGTGGCATTTTGAACTGCAATTGTGGTTTGACAAACCCATAAATCATTGGCACGAGTATCAGCCGGAATCGAGCGTCCGTCATCAGGTTTTATATACTCCAACAGTTCTAGCCCCATCCCTGCCTGTGCCTTCAAACTGCTGATTTGTACATGCGCGTCAGCAACACCGCTGAGCCGCTCCTGCTCTGAGCCAGAATTTTGACTCTCTTGCTGCAATTGCATACCCAGGCGATCGCAGTAAAAGGCTCGGCTGGCAGCCGTATCAGCCACCACAATTGCCGTATGATCGATACCTAAAAACAGCGCTGTTGCCCGCCGCCATTTTGGGTTGCCCTTACCCGCCGGAAAGTGAATCAGCTCAAGATTGTGGCCATCACAATCTTTGAAGTAGAACGCCTGAATGTCGCCAGCCACCGGGTTCGATTTGGGTAACGTTTGCGGATTGGGCGACGTT
>CASBQX010000032.1 GCA_949127925.1 Synechococcales cyanobacterium PMM_0002 | reverse complement strand
TTTATTATCCTGTAATCTTAACGTAATTTACGTTTCGCAACAATCCTTAATCCTTCGGCAAAACTGCTTGATTTCACATCGAAACAGGATTAGCGGCGGGGAAGGCTGCTGTGTTCCAGCGGGCACAACGTAAGATAGAGAGTACAGCATGGAGAGATGGCAGAGGGTTGTGCATGCCTCTTCGTCTTATGTCCTTTTGCTCTCGTGTTTTCCAGTAGTCGATACCTTCTTTTTGATGATGTCTAACGACGCCCCACTCTCGCCAGACCCAGAAAATTTGAAAAAAATTCGGCACACGACCTCCCATGTGATGGCGATGGCCGTGCAGAAGCTTTTTCCGAAGGCACAGGTTACGATTGGCCCCTGGATTGAGAATGGCTTTTACTACGATTTTGATAGCCCAACGCCGTTTACCGAAAAAGATCTGAAGGCAATTAAAAAGGAGATGATTCGGATCATCAACCGCAAATTGCCTGTAGTGCGAGAAGAGGTGAGCTGGGAGGAGGCAGCGCAGCGCATTGCGGCGATTCAGGAGCCGTACAAGCTAGAGATTTTGGCAGATCTAAAAGAGCCAATCACGCTTTACCACTTGGGGACTGAGTGGTGGGATCTGTGCGCTGGGCCACATTTGGCCAGCACAGGAGAGATTAACCCAGAGGCGATCGAGCTAGAAAGCTTGGCTGGAGCCTACTGGCGCGGCGATGAAACCAAGGCGCAGTTGCAGCGGATCTATGGCACAGCCTGGGAAACACCAGAACAGTTAGCCGCCTACAAGCATCGCAAAGCCGAGGCGCTGCGCCGCGATCACCGCAAGCTAGGGCGGGAACTGGGTCTGTTTATTTTTTCGGATGCGGTTGGGCCTGGGTTGCCACTCTGGACACCGAAGGGCACGGTGTTGCGATCGCTGCTCGAAGACTTCTTGAAGCAAGAGCAGCTCAAACGCGGCTATTTGCCCGTCGTTACCCCCCATATTGGCAAAGTAGATCTGTTCAAAATTTCGGGACACTGGCAAAACTACAAAGAAGACATGTTCCCGATGATGGCGGAAGATGACGCTGCCCGGCTGGCGGAGCAAGGCTTTGTGATGAAGCCAATGAACTGCCCGTTCCACATCCAAATTTATAAAAGTGAGCTGCGATCGTACCGAGAGTTGCCGATGCGGCTGGCCGAGTTTGGCACGGTCTATCGCTATGAGCAGTCGGGTGAACTGGGCGGATTGACTCGGGTGCGGGGCTTTACCGTAGACGACTCCCATCTCTTTGTGACGCCAGACCAGCTTGATGCTGAGTTTATTAGCGTTGTGGAACTGATCTTGAGCGTGTTTAAGAGCCTGCGGCTGAACAATTTCCGCGCGCGTTTGAGTTTCCGTGATCCTGCCTCTGATAAGTACATTGGCAGCGATGAAGCGTGGGAAAAATCGCAGGGAGCCATTCGTCGCGCCGTTGAGACCCTGGGAATGGATCACTTCGAGGGCATTGGCGAAGCGGCGTTTTATGGCCCTAAGCTAGATTTCATTTTCCGCGACGTGCTCGGCCGCGAATGGCAATTGGGTACCGTGCAGGTCGATTACAACTTGCCGGAGCGGTTTGACCTGGAATATGTCGCAGAAGACGGCAGCCGTCAACGTCCGGTGATGATTCACCGTGCCCCCTTTGGCTCGCTAGAGCGCTTGGTAGGGATCTTAATCGAAGAATATGCGGGCGATTTTCCTCTCTGGATGTCTCCGGTGCAGATTCGCCTGTTGCCCGTAACCGAAGAGCAAGTCCCCTTTATTCGGCAGGTGGCTGACCAGATGCGTCTGCTGGGCATTCGCGTTGAGGTAGACAATAGCGGTGAACGCTTGGGCAAAATGATCCGCAATGCTGAAAAAGACAAGGTGCCAGTCATGGCGGTGGTAGGCGCAAAGGAACTAGAGTCGAGCACGCTCAATATCCGCACTCGCGTGTCTGGAGAACTGGGCGCGCTGGCAGTGGATGAGGTGATCGACCGGATGAAAGAGGCGATCGCCACCTTCGCCGATTTCTAACGCCACCTTCGCAGATTTCTAACGCGATCGCCCCTCTAAGCTCCAGCAGATCTTCGACTGCTTTAGACAAAGTCGAAGATCTGACGCGACCCAATGTATCCAACGGCTCGAAGCGATCGCATTGTGATATGGGTTTGGAGCCATTGGGCACAAGCAACACTCTCAGGAGACAGCTTTGGATTGGTAATTAAGCCAAGCGGCCCTGTGTCTAGTAGGATGACTCGACTTACCAAGTTATACCCTTCATTTCAAGCGAAAATAACTGGCTCTTCAGGATTCTCTTATGCTGATTTTGCTGGACTTAACGAGTTTTCAGAGCTTTCAGCCTGGTCACACAGCCCCAAAATGTTTGTAGTGAACATTTACATACAAGATCCTATAGAGCCAAATAACTTGCGTTCAGATAGTCGATCTTCATCTAAGGCACGAATCAAATACTGACCTGTTTCTTGCTGTTCTGACTCATCCTCATCATCAATCCAAGACTGGAGCAGGTTAACTGCTGCGGCTTGCTTCTGCTTCAACAAAATGGAATTTGTTAAAAGTTGCAATGCTACCACCTCTACTGAAAGCCCATTTTGAGTGGCTTCCTGCAAAAGATACTGCTCTAACTCTGGTGATAGATCAAGGGTTAATGTCATAAATCTCCTGCACTATAGGTGCTCAAGGCGTTCGTTTAAATGGTAGTCATCGTTTTTGAGACGGAAGTGCTCCGAAAGCTGGAAAAGTGTTTGAGAGACGTCCTCGACAGCAGCCTTAGTCTCACTGAGTGATGGGCGATAGGCAGTTTTGTGCACGACACCATTGCGAAGATCTGCAATATTGGTATCGCAAACACGAAGTAGTAGCGATCGCGGAGGGGCATCTGGCAGACATTTGATTTCCGCTCGAATGTCCTCCATTCTCCGAGATTTTATGGCCTTGATTTTGTCATTACAGATGACCTTAATATATTCCTCAGCCATCGCTAAAGTCTCTAAGCGTTTTTGATCTATCGCAACGTGTAAAAATAAATTTCTCATGGGGCAAAACGTGAGACGAATCGTCTCATCATGCAGACTCGATGCAATTGCATTGAACCACTCATCTACATCGCTGTCGCTGTCGCTGTCGTTGTGGCGGCGTAAAGGGCGATAAAGTAGCTGAACACGAAGGAAGTGGATAAAAAACAGCTCGTAGGCGGTTGTCGCACTCAAAACTGCTTGCATGTAACGCTTCTCTTTCAGGAAGGTACGACTATCTAGAAGAAGTATCTCGTAGGGCGCATTGATGAAGTCTCCATATATATCAAAGTGGGCACCGCAGTCATCATCCTGACACACCACACCCTGATTATCGATCGCTCTAAGGTGTCCGATGTCACTTGCGCGGTTGTAGACATTACGTCTTGTGCATTTGGGGCACAAGGCAACGACATTCTCGTAGCTGGTTTCAAGCTCAAGGCGAACAGAGCTGCGAGATTGATTGGAAGTCATTCGATCCTAACTTGTGGTGAACACCACCCTACGTTGTTTGGTCTGCTCAACCTATCACATTTAATTGTGAAGCTGTGGTCAAACTCTGGAAAGTAGGAAGCAGTGCAGCACGTTAGAAGTTTATTTGATCCAGTCGCCCCTATATTTTTCCCATGAATTTGTTTCGGTCTATTAATTTGGCTTCACCGAACTAAACCTAATCCGCCTAATTTGAAGAAATGATGTGGTTCCTCGCCACAGCGCTAGAATCGCGCCATGCTGGAACAAAGTGCAGATGGTTAGGGAATAGCATGTCAAAAGAGCGTAGAAAAGAGTCACCGGGGAATCAGTTAGCGAACTTTTTGGGCGATCGCCCCGACCTCTGGCAATCTAATCTCACCGCTGTTGCCCATCGTTTCAATCAAGAATATCGGCGTGAACCCTTTGATCTGCCCGACGAAGTCAAACAGATGCCGATTTACCAAGAGTGGGTGTCTGGGCTACTGGCCGCCAAAATTGCGTCCCCGTTTTGGAATATCGCACAACCCAAAAAGCAACAGCGCTGCCTGGATATTGGCTGTGGAGTCAGTTTCTTAATTTATCCGTGGCGCGAATGGGAAGCCGTATTTTATGGCCAAGAGATTAGTCAGGTGGCGCACGATACCCTTAATGCCCGTGGCCCTCAACTGAATTCCAAATTGTTCAAAGGCGTGCAGCTTGGCCCTGCCCATCAGTTGCGGTATGAGCCTGACCAGTTTGATGTAGCGATCGCCACCGGGTTTAGCTGCTACTATCCGCTGGCCTACTGGGAAATCGTTTTGTCGGAAGTGAAACGAGTGCTCAAACCGGGCGGTGTCTTTGTGTTTGATGTGATTGACCCTGAATCGGCGATCGCCGAAAACTGGGCAATTCTAGAAACCTACCTCGGGGCAGAAGTGTTTCTAGAACCCTTAACTAGCTGGCAAAATTTGATCAAGACGGTTCAGGCGCGCGTTGTCCGCAAGCAATCGGGCGAGTTGTTTCAGCTCTATAAAGTGCAATTCGACTAGCAGGCACTTCCATTTTGGTTCAGCGTTAGCAGGGCATGGGAAAGACGCCCCACTAACGCTTGATTTATCTGCTTAAAAAGCCTGAATCCACTCCTTAACCTGGTACTCCGTCCAGATGCCGTTTTCCCAGTAGGGGTCGGCTTCAATCAGTTGGCGGACGGTGGTTTCGTCTACGGCGTCATAGACGCCAAATACCAAGGTGAGATCCTGAGTGGGTCCCAGCGTAATTAGGGAACCCGCTGTTTTTAGGGTAGTCAGGCGACCGAGATGGGCTTGACGGTAGGGGGCGCGTTTTTCTGCCACATTGTCGCAGTAGCTGCCCCACATGACATATTTAGGCATGCGTGTAGAAAATAAGAGGGAACTGAGCCGGGCAGAACGGCTGGGTTGGACTAGCTGCGCAGGGTGACCTGAAACTTTTCTTGCAGGCTTTCTCGCACGTTTTGATGCACGGGTTCAATGTCGTCATCGGTGAGGGTGCGATCGCCCGCTCGGTACACCAGCCGGAATGCCAGACTGCGCCTGCCATCGGGAACGCCCTCACCGCGATATTCATCAAACAGCTCGACTGACTCTAGCAGGACACCGCCGATTTGACGTACGGTACGCTCAATCTCGGACACTGAGAATTTGACTGGAGCAAAAAAGGCAATGTCGCGGTCGGACGCTGGGAAGGCCGAATAGGGCTTAAACGGCGGCGTCATGCGGGCATCTTGATCGAGATAATCCAGCATCAAGTCTAGGTCTAGCTCAAAGGCATACACCGCATCGGGCAGTCCCTGCTGCTGCCGCACCTGAGGATGGAGCTGACCGAAGGTGCCTAGGCGTTCGCCCTGCACCCAGAGAGAAGCGGTACGACCTGGATGTAGCAGTTCATTGCGGCGATCGGGCTGATATTCTACCGGAATGCTCAATCGTTGAAAGGCACGCTCTAACACTCCTTTGGCCTCAAACCAGGTCATCGGCTGCTCGCGACCGCTGCGTACCCAGCGCCCGGTAGACGGATCGCCGCCCATGATGCCAGCAACGCGATCGCTCTCGTCTAGACCAGCTTCGTCTCGCCAAAACACGCGACCAATTTCGTAGGCGTTGAGGGCACCGTTCCCTTGCTCCAGATTGAACTTAAACGCATCGATCAGGGCTGGCAGCAAATCGGTGCGCAGAGCCGAGTAATCTTCTAGCAACGGGTTGGCCAACGCAATTTGGTCTTGATGAACCGACTTCACCAGCGAGTAGTGAATCACCTCTGTTAGGCCGACGGCCTTTAAGACGGTATGAATTTCGCGGGTGATGGCATAGTCGGCGGAGAGGAACCCTAGCTCAGTTTTGGCAGGCAAGCTGTCGCAAAATTTGTCGAAGCCATAGAGACGAGCGACTTCTTCTATTAGATCAATCTCTCGTTCTAAATCGCGATAGCGATAGGGTGGCACGGTGACCAGCCATTCGGTTGCCTCTGGATTGGTGGGGGTCAGCGTACAGCCCAATGCAGTTAAAATGCGCTCTACATCGGTTGTGAGCAGTTCGCCAACGTCACCCTCGACGGCGCGATCGCTGTCTTCTACTAGGTCTACTGGCCCTAATACCTGGTTTACCCGTGATAGCCGTAGAGCGATCGCCCGTGACGCCATTGCCTGCCCTGGACGGGCATCGGCAGTGGCCTGGACGCCGACTGTCCCGCCCGCTAGCTCTGTAATCAGTTGAATCGCCCGGTGGGAGGCCATACCTAGCTCTGCGGGGTTGACTCCCCGCTCATACCGGGCAGAGGCTTCACTACGCAGCCCCTGCGATCGCGCCGAGCGCCGAATGGCTACCGAGTCAAACACCGCCGCTTCGAGCACAAGATTGGTGGTGCCCCCATAGACTTCGCTGTTCTCGCCGCCCATGACGCCTGCTAAGGCCACTGGCTGATCGTTTGCCGTAATTAACAGCGTCTGCTCGTGTAGCCGACGCTGCTGGCTGTCGAGGGTCGTTAGGGTCTCGCCAGTTTCGGCCAATCGAACGCCTAAGGTGAGAGGGGCATCGCCAGCAATGGTACGCAGGCGATCGCCATCAAACGCGTGCAGCGGCTGCCCCCACTCGAGTAGTACATAGTTGGTCACGTCTACGACATTATTAATCGGGCGCGTTCCAGCGGCCTGTAACCGTCGCTGCAACCAGTCTGGTGACGGTTTGATGCTGACCCCTTGAATCACAGTCCCCACATAGAGGGGGCAGGCCGCTGGTTCCGAAATCCGCAGCGCTAGCTCACTGGCCGCCGGGTTGGCGATCGCCTCTGGCACCAGAGGCAGCTTCAGCGGCTTCCCTGTCAGCGCCGATACTTCTCGGGCAATCCCCACCATACTTAGAGCATCGGCGCGATTGGCCGTAGACGTTAGGTCTAAAATCACATCGTCCAATCCTAAAAGCGGACGTACATCACTGCCGACCGCCAGCGTTTCCTGAGGAAAAATATGAATTCCTTCAGAATCTTTGGCTAGCCCCACCTCGGCTAGAGAGCAAATCATCCCCTGCGAGTCTACATCGCGCAGCTTACGCGGACGAATCTTGAGGTCAATTGTGGGCAAATAAGTTCCCACCGTCGCTACTGGGACGTAAATATCTGCCCGCACATTAGCCGCCCCGCACACAATCGTAGAAGGCGTACCTGTTCCAATATCTACGGTACAGACACTGAGCTTATCGGCATTGGGGTGGGGGTTCCGTTCTAGCACTCGACCCACCACAACGCCATCTGCCCAGGTGCGTCGGTCTTCAATGTCTTCTACTTCAAACCCAGCCATTGTCAGCATGTCTGCCAATGTCTCTGGGGTCATCGATAGGTCTACCAGTTCCCGCAACCAATTCAGGGAAATCCGCATCGCCGTTGTTTGCCTCTCTTTGCCTCAATGTAGCTCGGGTCATAGCCGGGATTTAGAGAGGGCGATCGCTGCCCCAACCCCATCTGTTGGTTTTACCCTGATCAATCTTATCGCTCGATATTGCGGATTTTAGGAATGCGGCAGTGGATATATAGAAAGTGATGGAATTACGTGAGGCTGCACTGCACCTATAAAATATCGACTGATAGACTAATAAAAGACGGCGCAAGTTTAGCTACCGTAGGGCGGGCATCTTGCCC
>CASBQX010000031.1 GCA_949127925.1 Synechococcales cyanobacterium PMM_0002 | reverse complement strand
GGGCACAGCGGAATTAAAGCTTGGGGAGAGAACGACCTCTATCTAAATCAGGCAATTGGCTTAGACAAGTTGGCTCGATGAACCAAGAATCCCCCGGCTTCAGCCGTGGGGAGTGTCAAGGAGAGACACCGACAAAGATACTCCACACTGTAGAGTGACTCTTTCAGGTCGCGGATCGCCTTTTGGTAATTGTCTAGTTCGCCAAAGGCACGCACAATCTCGATCGGGGTGACAAATTCGGTGAAGGGCACAACGGTGAAAATCTGAGTTTCCTCAATCTGCCCCACGCCCGCATCGGCATATTTATCCAAGAGGGCTTCCAACACTCGCCTGACGCGATCGCCATACGGATAAAATAATTGCGCTTTTCACCTGCTCAGCTCGCTCCTTCCGGGTCAGCGGTGGCCTATCCCAAGCGACATGGCACAGCAGGTCGAAGGGGTCGCAATCTCTGCCAATCTCTGCCGCCAGCGCCTCAAAGCATACCCCTTCGTTCGCCAACTCATCCACAGGTGCTTCACCCTCCAGTCAATCTGGCAGATCCGGCGACACTGGCGAGGCATCCAGATCCTTCGGCTCGTAGATCTGCACCGGATTGCTTGTAGATAGTTTGCGCTTCTTCAGTGCCCGTGACCGCCTGATAGAGCGACAGATAAATCTCATAGGCTTTGTTTGCCTATCGCTTCTGGATCTTGGTCATCGCCGAGCCAAAGAGCCTGAAGCCATTGGTCATGGTCTGATCAACCAAAATATTGCGATCGGCGAGAAAAAACATGAGTCCGTTAACGGCAACAAATAAATTGTTACTCTAGACCTAGACGTTGCAACGAGCATGGAGGGACTCGAACCCCCGACCCTCAGAACCGGAATCTGATGCTCTATCCACTGAGCTACATGCCCTCGTTCACTAAACGAGTATAGCACCTTGAAGAATCCCTCTGGTGTGACTTTCTCGACAGGTTTGTGAGATAGTCGTCTCGGATATGCGGTGTGGCCGCAGCAAGAATCTGACACAAGAATTATGAACTCTAAGCTGTTATTTATCTGCCTGGGCAATATTTGTCGCTCGCCGTCTGCCGAAAATATTATGAATCTGTTGATTCGAAAGCACGGGCTAGAAGGAAAAATTGTCTGCGATTCGGCGGGTACAGGCGGTTGGCATGTGGGCAACCCGCCCGATGCCCGGATGTCGGCAGCGGCGCTAAAAAAGCTCGGCATGGAACTGGAGGGATCTGCTCGCCAGTTTCACCCGTCAGACTTTGAGGCGTTTGATCTAATTTTGGCGATGGATCATGAAAATTATGCCAATATTTTGCGGCTTGCACCCAAGGGGCAGTATGACCATAAGGTAAAACTCATGTGTAGCTATTGCCGCACCTACCCCGACCGCGATGTGCCAGATCCCTATTATGGCGGGGCAGATGGGTTCAATTATGTCATTGATCTATTAATGGATGCCTGTGGGGGATTGCTGGAGGAATTACAGGCGTGAACCGGAGAAAGCGGGGCAACCAGGGCAAATAAAAATCAGGGCGAACGACCGTGTCGCCCCTACTGGGTGTGATGCATTTATTCCAACAATTCATTCGACCAAATGATGATCCATGGCAAAACGCACCAGTTCGGCGCGGTTGCTGGTGTTGGTTTTGCGCAGAAGGCTGCTGACGTATTTTTCGACGGTGCGGGAGCTGAGATGGAGGCGATCGCCAATCTGGTTATTTGACAGCCCATCGGTGAGGAAGGACAGCACCCCCTGTTCTCGCGGCGTCAGATCGAGGTTGTTGACCATAGCGATCGCGTGGGTTTTGTGCGGCAAATGGTCTGCTACGGTTGGATGATCAAGCTGAGATTGCGTATGCAGCCGCCATTCTGACTGAATTAATTGCGATCGCTCTAGCAAATTGCGAATCACTGCACCTAGTTCAGGCAGTTCAAACGGTTTGGGTAAATAAGCATCACAGCCCAACTGATAGCCCCGAATCCGCTCTTCCGTATTGGTGCGGGCGGTCAAGAAAATGACTGGCAACAGCCGCAGGGCAGGTTTCAGCCGCACTTGACGCACTAGCTCATAGCCATCCATTTGGGGCATTGCCACATCCGTCACAATTAGGTGAGGATGAAACTGATCCACTTTAGACATCGCTTTCTTCCCGTCTTCTGCCATCACCACAAGATACCCTGCCAGCTCTAAGTAATCGCTTACGGCGAGGCGGGTTCCCAAATCGTCATCTGCCACCAAAATTGTGAGAGGCATCAAGCAAAGGCTAGGTAGTGAATAATCAGCATTTCTTAGCCTAAATCAGATTCTCAGAAAAAATGGCCTGACTGAGCATATTAATTTACATCGTATGAGGCAACCCCAGACAATGAAAGCAAACCACTGATATGATAGTTCGTAAAAAGAATTTAGGTTTTCAAGTTTCACTAAATATGCTTTTTCGATTTTTCTAAAATTGTTTTGCAGCTGGCTGTTTAGTCTAAACTCCAAAGTGACGGCAGCTCAACGCAAGTCTAGAACTATTTCTGTGGTGTAGGAGAGGACAGGAGTGCACAAAACATCCGTTGGATCTGCCAGTGCCCATGCACAGCGCAGCCCGCATGAACCCATCCGCATTGGCGTGATTGGGGTTGGCAATATGGGTCAGCATCATACCCGCGTGCTCAGTTTGCTGAAAGATGTAGAACTGATCGGCATTTCGGATGTCAATGTTGAACGAGGACTAGATACGGCTAGTAAGTATCGCGCTCGGTTTTTTGAAGACTATCGCGAGCTGTTGAACCGGGTTGACGCCGTCTGCGTGGCGGTGCCGACTCGCCTGCATCATATAGTTGGGATGACCTGCCTCCAGGCGGGAGTGCATGTGTTGATCGAAAAGCCGATTGCAGCTAGCATCGCTGAGGCCGAATCGTTGGTTAATGCAGCGGCTGAGTTTAACTGCATTTTGCAAGTCGGGCACATTGAACGCTTTAATCCAGCGTTTCAGGAATTGAGCAAGGTGCTCAAAACTGAGGAATTACTTGCCCTCGAAGCCCATCGGATGAGTCCCTATTCTCAGCGGGCTAACGATGTGTCGGTGGTGCTAGATTTGATGATTCACGACATTGACTTGCTGCTAGAACTAGCTGGATCTCCCGTTGCCAAGCTCACCGCCAGCGGCAGCCGTGCCTCCGATTCGGGCTACTTAGACTATGTGACGGCCACGTTGGGCTTTGCCAACGGCATTGTGGCAACCCTGACCGCCAGCAAGGTGACGCATCGCAAAATTCGCCGCATTGCCGCCCATTGCAAAAGCTCGCTCACCGAGGCCGATTTTCTCAACAATGAGATCCTAATTCATCGCCAAACGACCGCTAACTGCTTGGCAGATTATGGGCAGGTGCTCTACCGTCAAGATGGCCTGATCGAAAAGGTCTACACTAGCAATATTGAACCGCTACACGCGGAATTAGAGCATTTTGTGAATTGCGTTCGCGGTGGCAATCAACCGTCTGTGGGCGGTGAACAGGCTCTGAAGGCGCTGCGTCTGGCTAGTTTGATTGAGCAAATGGCGCTAGATGGGCAAGTGTGGCGATCGCAAGATCTCACTACGATGCCAATCACTAGCCCCGCTATTTCGTTTTAGATTAATCGTAGAAGACGCGATGAATCGCGTCTTCTACAATTAATCTAAACGGGGCTGTCGTCTACCACCTGATTGCCGTGTCGCAAGCTGGCTTCGATGAACGGGTCTAATTCGCCATTCATGACATCGGCGATCGCCGTCGTTTCTACGCCAGTGCGTAGGTCTTTGACCAACTGGTAGGGATGAAAGACGTAGTTGCGGATTTGATTGCCCCAGGCGGCTTCTACGATGTCGCCGCGAATGTCGGCAATTTCCCGGGCGCGCTGTTCTTGGGCAATTATTAGCAGTTTGGCTTTGAGCCGAGCTAGGGCTTTTTCTTTATTTTGCAGCTGCGATCGCTCTTCCGTGCAGCGCACCATCAGCCCGGTTGGCACATGCTTGATAATGACTGCTGTTTCCACCTTGTTGACGTTTTGCCCGCCTTTGCCACCAGAGCGAGTGGTGGTAATTTCTAAATCCTTGTCAGGAATATTTAGTTGCACCTCATGATCTAGAATCGGCATCACTTCCACACCAGCAAAGCTAGTTTGCCGCTTATCGTTGGCGTTAAAGGGCGAAATTCGCACTAGCCGATGGGTGCCCTTTTCATTTTTAAGGTAGCCATAGGCATAGCGCCCATTAACTTCTAGCGTGACCGATTTCAACCCCGCTTCGTCACCCTCCGACAGCTCCGATAGGTACACTTTATAGCCGTGGCTTTCGCCCCAGCGAGTATACATCCGCAGCAGCATCTCCGCCCAGTCTTGCGCATCGGTGCCGCCCGCCCCCGCGTTGATCGTCAGCACCGCACCGCCATCATCGTAGGGCTCCGACAGCATTTGCCGCAATTCCCACTGATCGAGTTCGTGGCTCAGTCGGGTCAGGTCGGTGTGGGCTTCTTGGAGCAGCGTTTCGTCCGATTCTAACTCTAGCAACTCCAAAATTGCTCTGGCATCGCTGAGGGTAGAGCGCCATCGCTGCATCTGGTCTAGGTGCGACTTGAGGTCGTTCATTTCTTGCAGAATGCTCTGCGCTCTATCTTGATTATCCCAAAAGGCGGGTTGTGAGGCGACCTGCTCCAAATCTTGAATTTTTGCCGTCAGTGCAGGAACGTCAAAGATAGTCCTGGGTTTTACCCAGGCGCTCAGACAACAGATCAACGTCGCGCTTAATTTCGATGGTGTCTAACATGCTTTAGATTTTTAGGGGTAAAAGAGCAGGTATGTCGCTCTAGACAGGCTATGTACCTAATTTTAATCCGTGGCTTCACTACTTCACAGCAGGCAGCGACGATATGGCTTTAGGATAGGCGATGCGCTTGTGGTTGAACTGTTGCCACACCTGGACAAAAATTTCGGCAATGGCGTGCATTTCAGAGCGGTGAAGGCCAGAATCGACTAGCTGGTTGTCTTGCCAGCGGGCGCGCAAGATCCGGTTCACCATGGACAGCGCTTCTTCGGGAGTGGCATCTTTGAGCGATCGCAAGGCGGCTTCGCAGGAATCGGCCAGCATCACAATGCCTGTTTCTCGCGATTGTGGGATCGGGCCATCGTAGCGAAAGGTGGCTTCATCGACCTTGATCTGAGGCTTTTGTTGCGATCGCTGCTGGGCTTCATGGAAAAAGTAGGCAATTAGCATGGTGCCCTGGTGTTCTGGAATAAATGCCCGAATCGCCTTGGGTAAGCGATATTTCCGCGCCATCACCAGCCCTTGACTGACGTGTTTTTTTATCAGGTCGGCGCTTTTCCACGGGTCGTCAATCAGGTCATGCTTATTGGGTGCCCCCATCTGATTTTCAATGAACCCTTGGGGATCGTGCATTTTACCAATGTCGTGGTACAGGGTTCCAGTCCGCACCAGTTCCACATTGCAGCCCAGCGTCCGAGCTGCTGCCTCGGCCAAAGTTGCGACAAATAGGGTGTGCTGAAATGTGCCGGGAGCCTCTGCCGCCAGTCGCTTGAGCAAGGGTCGATTGGGATTGGCCAGCTCGACCAGCCGACTGGGGGTAATTAAATCAAACACCTGCTCTAGGTAGGGGCTGATCCCCAATGCCACCACACTCCAGGCAATCCCCATCAGCCCTTGCAGGACGGAAGCCGTGAGGATGCTATACCAAACAGAGCCTGTCCCAGCACTCAAAATTAAGCTGCTCACTAAATAAACGGCTCCTTGGGTAAGACCCACCGCTCCCCCCAACAGCGCCAGCTCTTCACGCGATCGCAGCCGACCCGCCATCACCGCCCCAAGGAGGCTGCCTGCGGCACTGGCCAGCAGATGCCGCCCGCTTACTTCCATGCCAATGGGGAGCGTAATACTGAGCAACCCCACCACCACTACCCCCAGCGGAGATCCATAAAAACTGCTCACTAGCAGTCCAATGGCAGGCAAGCTGGTATCAGATAACCCCAGAGCCAACAGCAGCGGTGTCGTCAGCAGCAGTAGCGTAATCAGAAGATAATCTCTACGACGCAGACCCGGATGAAACCGTCGCTCTACTAGCAAAAATACCGCAATGCCACCACTAATAAGGGCGGCAAATCCGGCCAGCCCCAGCCAGTTAATGCGGCGCTGGCTTAAGCCAAAATAATCTAGCAAGACAAAATCGGCTTGCGTAATTGTTTCACCGACCCTCACAATTAGCTCACCCCGGCGCACCTTCACCTGCACCGGTTCCACGGCCAGCGCCGCCTGTTCTGCCTGCAACTGCGTCTGGTCGATATCTTGTGTGAGGTTGGGTTCAATCGCGGCCATCAGGGTCTCTACGGCTAAGGGCACAGCAGCAGGCGGGATATCGGCGATCGCCTGAGCCTTGAGCGCATTTTCGAGCAGCGTGTCGGGCAGCCCCGGTGCCACACCTTGGGTCAAAACACGTTCCAAAATTCGGCGCATCTCTACTTTGGCAGAGAGCCAATCCGTATCGGTTAAATTAAAAACCTGACGGATATAAATGATTTTCTCGGCGTCGCGCGCATCTGCCACGCTAGCGGATGCGCTTAGAGCCGCTAAGGCCAAACGATAGCGATGGCGATTTTGCAGAATCAGCCGTTTCAGCGTGGAAAAATCTTCGGCGGAGACGGTGCGGCGATAGTTTTCGAGTTCTAGAATGGCTAATTGTTGAATTGAGGCAACCGAGCCACTGCCAGCGGCAGATGACGGTAGCCGGGTTGCGGGTCTTCCAGATGGGTTTCCACCTTCTACGCGGGCGATCGCCGCCGTCCATTCAGCCTCAGACGATTGCCGTAAATATCGCTGGGTAGCCGTTGACAGGGCCGCAGTAGAGACAAATGGAAATGTTCCGGCCTGTTGCCGCAGCGCATCGCCGTCATCTAACAGTTGTTGCAGTGATTGGTAGATGCGTTGATTGACAGCTTGATCCACCTTCAACACCGGTACAGCTCCCAACCGAGCGGCAACGCGCTGCTCTTCGGTTGATTTAGCATCTGTCACCTGAGCCAAGTCCGGTGCTCTCAGCGTACTGGGAGCAATTGTACCCACTGCTAGCTGCGGCTCATTATAGAATCGATAGCCGATCGCGCTGGTTAACAGTACAACGGCCAAAACGTAGTAAATAGTATTGTGGGAGCGCGGTCTTAACGCGATGTCTTTACGGCGCGGCGGTTGAGCCTGCCGCAAGTGCTTCCAGAGCCAAGCCGACAGGCGATGTACAAGTTTTTGCCCTGCCCACACCCACTTCAAAGCGCCACCCCGCGCCGGAGAGCGCGCCCCAATTTTCAGATCATTTTTCTGAGAGCGGCCAGATACCGTGCCCAACGCACCGGTTCGCCGCCATTGCCCCATTTGCTGTACAAATAGTTGGAACGGGTTCATGAATGTACCAGAGGGTACGCCAACAGAGAGTTCCGGAGATACACCATGAGCGTGGCTGGGGGGTGGAGGATGGAATCAACAGAGTAGAACTAGAAAATGGTCACGCATAATATTATATTCTGCTGGCAGGTCGGGGGCTAGCGCAGAATGTAATTCCAACCCTCTGCAACCCGCTTTTTTCCACCCGCTAAGGCTTATAAATTTAATTAGATCGGGAATTTGATTGCTGGTAGGGGCGAACGGCCGTTCGCCTCCGCAGAAGAATGGCGGAGTTATCTAATTCTCATTCCTCAACGGCAAAGCCACTCTGCTAGGGCAGCCTCACGTCTGATGCACTGCGAGCGTGATCGCTGCCCGTTCAAATGGTGCAGGTTAAATCGCCGGCTCGCTGGCTAAAGCGGAGGTTTTCGCGGTAGTCTACTGGGCAGTCGATCACGGTCGGGACATCTTGCGCCAGCGCCTCTTTCAGGGTCGGAATGAAATCGGTACTGGCAGTGATGCGATAGCCCTTCAACCCCATGCTTTCGGCAAATTTCACAAAGTCGGGGTTGCCAAATTTAATAAAAGACGATGCCCCAAAGTGGTTAATCTGTTTCCATTCAATTAGCCCGTAGCCACCATCGTTAAAAATAATTGTGACAAAAGGCGTGTTGATGCGCAGCGCCGTTTCTAGCTCCTGGCAGTTCATCATAAACCCCCCGTCACCCGTGACCGCGACTACTTTACGGTTGGGCGCAACGAGTTTGGCGGCGATCGCCCCCGGTAGGGCAATTCCCATGGCCGCAAAGCCGTTAGAAATAATGCAGGTATTGGGACGATCGCAATGGTAATGGCGAGCCATCCACATCTTGTGTGCTCCCACATCTGAAATCACAATATCTTCAGGACCCATCACCTGTCGCAGATCGTAGATCAGCTTTTGCGGCTTAATCGGGAAGCTGTCATCGTGGGCGTGCTCCTCATAGTCGGCCTGGATATTGGCGCGCAGCTGCACCGCGTAGGGTTCTGGCTTGCCGCTGCGGTCAACTCGCTTCAAGATTTCTTCTAACGAATCAGAAATGTCGCCAACCGATTCTGCCAAAGGGTTATAGCTACTGTCAACTTCGGCAGGGGTTTGCCCAATATGAATAATTGGTTTGGTGCCATCTGGGTTCCAGCGTTTAGGCGAATATTCGACCAAATCGTAGCCAATGCAAATCACCAGATCGGTTTGGTCAAACCCGCAAGTGATATGGTCACGCTGCTGTAGCCCCACCGCCCACAGCGCCAGCGGATGTGAATAGGGCATCACGCCCTTGCCCATAAAGGTATTGGCTACAGGGATATTTAGCTGAGTCGCAAACAGGGTCACCGCCTCATTGGCATGTGCCCGAATTGCCCCATTCCCAACCAAGATAATAGGGTTTTTGGCGTGGGCGATCGCCGTTGCCGCCAGTTCAATGCTTCTAAACGAGGCATACACCTTTTCAATTTCACAGGTGCTTAGAGGTTGACCCGTCGCCGTCATTGCCGCAATATTTTCTGGCAGGTCAATATGAACCGCACCCGGTTTTTCGGTTTGCGATACTTTAAACGCCTTCCGCACAATTTCTGGCGTGTTGCTCGGACGCACAATCTGGGTGTTCCACTTCGTTACCGGGGCAAACATCGCCACCAAATCCAAATATTGGTGCGACTCAATATGCATCCGATCGGTGCCCACCTGTCCCGTAATCGCCACCAGCGGCGCACAGTCTAAATTGGCATCGGCCACGCCCGTCATCAAGTTTGTCGCCCCTGGTCCCAAGGTTGAAAGGCAGACCCCAGCCTTCCCTGTGAGCCGCCCATAGACATCGGCCATAAACGCCGCACCTTGCTCGTGGCGCGTTGTAATGAACCGAATCGAAGACTGCTTCAGCGCCTCCAGCACATGCAAATTTTCTTCACCCGGCAAGCCAAATATATATTCGACGCCTTCATTTTCTAAGCATTTGACTAGTAGTTCGGCCGTGTTCAAATCAGCCGTGTTCAAATCAGCCGTGTTCAGATCAGTCATATATTGTCCTTTATGGTTTATTTGACCCAGACTGTTTTGACATTGACAAACTCCAAAATCCCCTGGCTGCCCAGTTCGCGGCCATAGCCAGAGCGTTTGATGCCGCCAAAGGGGAGACGGGGGTCAGATTTGACCATACCGTTGATGAAAACCGAGCCTGCTTCAATCTCAGCAATCAGGCGATCGCGTTCGGC
>CASBQX010000030.1 GCA_949127925.1 Synechococcales cyanobacterium PMM_0002 | reverse complement strand
TCCCCCCTAACCCCCCTTAAAAAAGGGGGAACCGGATTCAAAGTCCCCCTTTTCAAGGGGGATTTAGGGGGATCTCGCAGTACGTTGATACCTTGTCCGAGATGTGTGTACACGGTAGCTCCCCAGGGAGAGGGCTTAAAGCCTTCGGCATACATGAAGAGGGTGAGGGAAACTCTGGGTTTCAAGTTAGACGAGGTTTATATAGTAATCAACCAGTCGCCATCGACCGATTCCGGATGTCCACCCTTGATTGCGAACAAAAGAACATCATTCAAGCAAACTGGGCAACACATTTTTTTGCGTCGCCCAGTTTGTTACCGAATATGTTCAGCGTTGGTCAGTCAGTTGATTAATCGGCCATACATGGGCGGGAAGAGACTCGAACTCTTAAGCCTTTCGGCGCCACATTTTGAGTGTGGTGCGTCTACCAATTCCGCCATCCGCCCTTGGATTTCATTTCCTTATTGTATAGCATTGGGCGCTGCTGTAAAAGTGCTTGATAATCTTGAGTGGCTGCCCATCGATCAATTTCTCGGGCGCGCAGCACCGGAACCGGGTGGGTGCGTTGAGCGGTTTGGGCTTGCCGCAACAGCTGCCCGATTTCGCTCAAGCTTAGCTCGTCATACGATCGCGCCTGTTCTAAAAATGCATCCAGGTTGAGTTGAGCCGCTAGCAACGGGGAACCGCCCGTCAGCTTCATCAGCACCGATGCCACAACTCGCGGATCTTGAGCTACCAGCAGGGCAGCGCGATCGCAGGTAAACTCGGCACAGCGCACCCATTCCAACATCCGCTCCTGTAAGCTTTGAGCCACCATGCCACCCGGAACGCCAAACTGTCCGGCGGCTAGCACAACAATGTTGGCCAGCGTTAAATAAACGCTGTGCTCACATTTTAGATGCCCCAATTCATGGGCAATCACCGCCTGAATTTCATCGGGGGTGAGTAAATCAATCAGCGACGTATGCAGCACCACAAACGGCTGCTTGCCGCGCATGGCAAAGGTGTAAGCATTGGGCACCGGGTTTTGGCGCACATATAGCTGTGGCGGCTCCAAATCCAGCACCTGGCACGCTTCCAGCAATAGCTTGTGCAAGTCGGGCAACTGTCGCTCACTGACCAAAATGCCGGATGCCAGATTTTCTAGCTGAAAAAACTGTTCTGCTATAGGTCCAACTAAGCTACGCACTAGCACATCCATCCCAGGCAGTTGCTGCAAGGCTTGAGTGGCCTGCAAATCGAGGGGATGCCGAAAATGCTGGGACTTGAGGCCGAGTAAAGAAATCTTAGAAGAAGTCATGGGCGATCGCCAGAGGCTACAAACATTCACTAGCCTTCATTGTAGCGAGCTGCCCCGTTATCTTAGACGCTGTGAACTATTTGGCAGCTACAAATAATTGCCAGCAGCTCCTTTGCCATCCCCGTAACGTTGAATTACCCAAAGGGTCAGCCCCCCAACCCTCTGGGCAGGAGACGAAACGCCTCCTAGAAAGTTGACCGTTCCCCGTTACATTTGTTCCTTAGCTGCCCGCAGAACCACGTGTCATGATGTGACGGGAGATAAATAAATAATAAAAGGTGCGTATGGATATTGGGCTGTTTGGTCGGGGGCTATTGGTCGGGTTTTCGATCGCCGCTCCGGTAGGGCCGATTGGGGTGTTGTGTATTCGGCGGACGCTGACGTTGGGGCTGCTAGCAGGGTTGCTGTCGGGGCTGGGGGCGGCAACAGCTGATGCGGTCTATAGCGCGATCGCGGCCTATGGGTTAACGGCAATTTCTGGTATTCTAGTGGGTCAGTCGTTTTGGTTTCGGTTAGTCGGTGGGATTTTTCTGATCTACTTAGGGGTGCAGACGTTTTTAGCAAAACCAGCGACAAAACCAGCCGAGCTAGTGGGTTTAGCCAATGCTCAAGGGCTGGCGGGTGTCTACTTTTCAACAGTCGTGTTAACGATGACGAATCCGGCGACAATTATAGAGCGGGAGAGTTCGAGAGGGGAGCAAAACCCACGTCTTTTAAGCATGGGATGTAGCGAACCCTCTCGCGCCCATGTTAATGGGCAGAGTCCTTTTCTACTGGCTTAGGTAGGCGGTCTATCCAATCTTCAATTAACTGAGTCATTGTCTTCTTTCGTTCTTCTGCCACTTGGTGTAGCTTCTCAAGCCTACTGACTTCTATCCTAACGTTTAGCGTCTTTTTCATAATGCCTATGCAATGCCTATGTAAATAGGCATTGCATAGAGAAAGGAGGAAAGAAACCATGCTAGTCCTAGAGTTCAAGGTTAAAGGCAAAGTTCAGCAGTACAGCGCCATTGATGACGCTATTCGCACATTTCAGTTTGTCCGCAACAAAGCACTCCGCTTTTGGATGGATAACGAAAAAGTGAATGGATTTGACCTCAATAAATACTGTGCTGTGTTGGCTAAAGAGTTTGACTTTGCCAAAGAACTCAATTCTCAGGCTAGGCAAGCTGCTGCTGAGAGGGCTTGGTTTGCGATTAGTCGATTCTTCGATAACTGTAAATCTGGAACCCCTGGCAAAAAAGGCTACCCTCAATTCCAGAAAGACAACCGTTCTGTTGAATATAAAACGACAGGATGGTTGCTCTCAGAAGATTGTAGGCACATCACTTTTAGTGATAAAAAGTGCATTGGGCGGCTTAAGATGCTGGGTACTCGTGACCTCAGCTTCTACTCTGCTGACCAAATTAAGCGGGTACGTTTGGTCAAAAGGGCAGATGGGTTCTTTGTGCAATTCTCAGTCAAAGTAGACCGGACTGAAGCGCTAGAGCCTACGGGTTCAGTCGTCGGTTTAGATGTTGGCTTAGAATCCTTCTACACTGACTCCAATGGTGAGAAGGTTCCTAACCCTCGCTTCTACCGCAAAGGTCAACAAGCCATGCGACAGAGGCAAAGACGAGTTTCCCGCAAAGTTAAAGGCTCTAAAAACAGAGCAAAAGCTAGAATTAGACTGGCTCATAAGCACCTCAGTATAAGTAGACAACGTCAAGACCATGCCATCAAATTGGCAAGGTGCGTCATCTCATCTAACGATGTAGTCGTCTACGAAAATCTGAAAGTGCGGAATATGGTGAAGCACCATTGCCTCGCCAAATCTATCAACGATGCTGGCTGGTATCAGTTCAGGACGTGGCTAGAATATTTCGGAAAAGTGTTTGGACGGATCACCTTAGCGGTCGAACCTGCCTACACGAGTCAAGAGTGTTCTAACTGTGGCGTAATCGTTAAAAAGTCTCTATCTACCCGCACTCACGTTTGTCAATGTGGATGCAGGTTAGACAGAGATGAGAATGCCGCTCTTAACATTCTGGCTAAAGGAATCGGTATGAAGGGGCACTTCAAAACCGTTGCACTAGATGCAAGAAACGCTTCTGGAGAGATGACCACTACTTTGACTGGAGTAATCCTGTCTCAGCAAGTCGCCTCGTAGAGAGAAGAATCCCACTGGCTTTAGCCGTGGGAGTGTCAAGTCGTTTGCCGCCGTATTTGCTGGGTTGGGGTTGGCCAGCACGGGGGCGTCTTCGCCAGCAGCTCACCTAGCCGCGATGACGCTAGTGCTGGGGGTGTTTGTGGGGTCTGCTCTATGGTGGCTGCTGTTGAGCAGTGTCGTTAATGTATTGCGATCTGCGTTCAAGCTGAATCTGCTGCAATGGCTGAATCGGGTTTCGGGAGCCGTGCTTATAATGTTTGGCGTCGTTGCTCTAATTTCTTTAGGGCATGGCTAACGGAGGATATGACCAGACTCGGACGATACGATATAACGCTGACGCGATCGCCTTCACGCACTCTGTTATTGGCACTAATCGGGCTGCTGCTGGCTGGCGTTGCTGTGCTGTTGCCGGTTAAGGGATGGGCAATGTCGGGTACGTTGACGCAGGTGGCGCAGGTGGCACAAGCGTCGCCTGCCTCAATTGATACCCTACGGCAGCAGCGGCAGCAGCTTGAACGGCAGCGGTCAACCCTAAATCAACAGCGCGATCGCCTCGATAGCCTGGAAGATTCGGCAAAAAACCGTTTGGATGGGCTGCAAGATCGGATCACCAACACGGCTACCCAAATTAAGCAAAACGAAGCGAAGCTGAAGGACGCCAATACTCGCCTGACGGGGCTACAGAAAGACCTCATCAAGTTTGAAAAAGCCTATCAAGCTCAGCAATTTTCGACTGTAGCGCGACTGCGGTTTTTGCAGCGGCAGCAGGGCAGTCGAGGGTTTGCGGTGTTGCTGCAAAGCCAAGATTTAAATGATTTTATCGATCGCCGCTACCAGCTACGCCGGGTTTACCAAAGCGATCGCGATTTTATGGAACGGCTGAAACAGCAGGCCGCTGAGCTAAATCGCCGTCGCCGGACTGTAGAGCGCCAAAAAAACGATATTGCGCTACTCACTCAAGAGCTATTGGCCGATAAAACGGAATATGAGCAGCAGGCGAATTTTCAAACCTCGCTGATCGGTCGTCTACAAAAAGACCAGCAGGCATTAGAAGAAGCTGAAGATCAGCTGGCTCGCGATTCTGGCAATATTGCCAATCTGATTCGGCAGCGCCTGAGTGACGGTCGCAATCGCGTTGTCATTCGGGGTACGGGGGTGATGAGCTTACCCAGCGATGGCCCCCTCACCAGTAATTTTGGCTATCGCCAGCATCCAATTTTGCGCACTCGCCGCTTCCATGCCGGCATCGATTTTGGCGCGCCCTATGGCAGCACAATTCGTGCTGCCGATGACGGGGTAGTCATTTTTGCGGGCTGGTATGGCGGCTATGGCAGAGCCATTATTATTGACCATGGCGGTAGCACCACCACACTATACGGCCATACCAGCCGGGTCTATGTTTCCGAAGGGCAACGGGTGCAGCGAGGACAGGCGATCGCGGCGGTTGGTTCAACGGGCTTTTCGACCGGGCCTCATCTGCATTTTGAAGTGCGGAAAAATGGTGATCCAGTCAACCCACTGAATTTCTTGTAAGTTCTATGCCTTGGCAAAACTTGTAAGTTCTATGGCTTGGCAAAACGCGATCGCCGCGTTCACAACTCGGGCAGATCGCCCGAGTGATTCCTGCGTCCCCTACTGGGGTTCCCGGCCAATCAGTTCTGGCATCCGCCCCGTTCCTGCCAGCGACTTAGTATCAGATGTCGTCATGTGGCCGCTGTAGAAAGCGCCCCCTTCAATATCAATTGCACCCGCTGTAGCATCGCCTTCTAGACGGGCAGTGCGGCTGACTGACAGCTTGCCTTCTACGACGATGTGAGCTTTGACCACACCATGAATCACTAGATTGCGGGCGCGAATTTCAGGCCCTTCTACCAATCCGGTGTGAGAAACTTCCATATCTCCCTGCACATGAACCGTTCCATGCACAATCCCATCTACACGTAGGCTGCCCTCTAAATGGATATCACCCTGCACCTCACATTTTTCGCCCAGGTACGTCAACGAAGAAGTGGTCTGCTTACGTGCAAAAAGCATTACATTGTCCCCAAAATGAGTTCGGTCATCACAAAATCAACCTTCAGTAGACACAGAACCCAATAGCTAGCCACCAAATTCTACTCTAAGTAATATTTGGGGTCTACTGCTTTGTCGTTGTGATAGACGCTGTAATGCAAATGAGGCCCGCTGGAGCGCCCTGTATTGCCCAAATATCCCAAAATAGTATCACGGTCTACTTTCTTGCCAACGGTTGTCTTCAGGGCAGACATATGGGCATACAGCGTCCGATAACCATAGCCATGTTCCACAATCACCTGATTGCCGTAGCCACCTGCCGACCACCCGGCTTTGACTACAATGCCGGGGGCTGTTCCATAAACTGGAGAGCCATAGGCAGCGGTAAAGTCTAGCCCTGCGTGCATCTCGTAGCCCCGACCAAACGGATTAGGGCGCAGTCCAAACTCGGATGAGATTTCGGTGCCTCGCACCTTAACTGGAATTCCCTGGGGGCGTGCCTGTTCTCGATCTAACGTTTTTTCCAGAGCGGGCTGCACGTCTAGCTGCAAGTCTTGAAACAAGCTGGGGAGCTGAGATTGGGCAGCGGCTAAAAGGGTTTCTGCATCAGCGGGCGGGCTAATCCCACCTTGGGAACGCGCTATGGGCTGCATTTTTGTGGACGATCGGTCAGACGATGCAGGGTTCGACTGATTCGATGATTGGCCAGAGATTCCGGCACGCTCTTGCAGATCGTCAATTTTGGTCTCTAAAACTTCAACCTGCTGCAAAATATCTTGAGCTTGTTCGGTCAGCTCGTCGTTAGTTTCAGTGAGTACGGTGTTTTTGTGGGCATAGGAGTAAACAACTTTACCGACCCAGGTGATGGGAACTGAGGCGGCGATCGCGGCTAAAGCCAGCACTAACAGCGGCTGAACCGTGAGTGTGATCGGTGCTCTGCCCGTGCAGGCGATTAGAACTGTGTAGCGTTTGGGAATACGTTGTCTCATGACCCGTTAAACGTGAAAGCATGGCAAACTCTTAAGGAAAAATTTACATTCCTCCTGAGCCAAACAAAGACAATAACAACAAATGAGCCATCCTGCAACGGGGATCGCTGGTTTGCTGATGTCTTAAACGCGCTTTGAACGAGTCAATTAGTCTGTGATCTAATGGCCTGGTAATGCGTGCAGCGATCGCAAGGGCCATTGGGGTTAATCGCACAGCGTAACAATTCAGAACGAGCGTTGTACAGGCAGGTCGTGTCTCCAATCATCCAGCGATCGCCGACTAAACTACCCTCTGTTGGAGCATCAAACGCTTGGACATAGAGCGCAATTTTGTGCAACTGATAGCGGCCTGAGCGCAGAGAATAGCAATGCTTACGCTCTAGCACCAAATAAGTCTGCCCCTCACATTCTATGTATGCACCGGGCTGAGGACTCCACTCTAGGTGCAGATGACCCAGCGTAGAGTCCGAATGGCTCGAAATCACTTCTGTGGAGAGGGACAACTTCATAGCAAACGGATAGAGACAGCCAAAGCATACCGACAGGAGGGACATTGCTGATGATGGCTAGGATATAAAATACCCCAGCCACCATCTAGTCAGCTAGCTAATTTAGAGACCGAGCGCTATGAAGCCGCGCTATGAAGCCGCCTGACGCTCTTTGGCCTCCTTAATCACCTCTTCAGCAATGTTGCTAGGGCAAGGTGAATAATGGGAAAACGACATAGAGAACTGGCCCCGACCAGAAGTCATGGTGCGCAGGTCGCCAATGTAGCCAAACATTTCACTCAACGGCACATCTGCCTTGATCCGTGCCCCGGTCGGGCCGGTTTCTTGAGATTTCATCATGCCCCGGCGACGGTTAAGGTCGCCGATCACATCTCCCATGTAGCTATCGGGGGTGAACACATCCACCATCATAATTGGCTCCAGTAGCTGTGGGCCAGCTTTGGGAATACTCTGTCGATAGGCGGCCTTGGCAGCAATTTCAAACGCCATCGCTGACGAGTCAACCGGGTGGAAACCGCCTTCTAGCAGCGTAAACTTCAGGTCTAAGCAGGGGAATCCTGCCAACACACCTTTATCAATGCAGCTTTCAAAGCCTTTTTCTACTGCTGGCCAATATTCGCGCGGCACGCTGCCACCCGTTACCTTCGACTCAAACACAAAGCCAGTACCCGGTTCACCGGGTTCTAGCACATAGCCAATCTTGGCATATTGCCCCGAACCACCCGACTGTTTCTTGTGGACGTAGCCGTCTTCGAGCCGCTTGGTAATCGACTCGCGGTAGGCCACTTGGGGTTCGCCAACTTCTACTTCCACGCCGTGGGTGCGCTTGAGAATGTCTACCTTGATGTCTAAGTGCAGCTCACCCATCCCCTTGAGGATGGTTTCGCCGCTTTCCTCATCGGTCACCATGTGGAACGAGGGGTCTTCCTGTACCATTTTGGTCAGCGCCGCGCCCATTTTCTCTTCCCCGCCTTTCACCTTTGGTTTCACCGAGATCGAAATCACGGGTTCTGGGAATACCATCGGTTCTAGCGTTGCCGGATGCTTGGGATCGCAGAGGGTATGACCAGTTCGCACGTTCTTCATGCCGACGATTGCCACAATGTCGCCCGCCTGCGCCGAATCAATCTCTTCGCGAGAGTTGGCGTGCATTTCGACTAAGCGGCTGACCCGCTCTGTCTTGCCCGTATAGGTGTTGAGAATGGTATCGCCCTTGGCCAAGGTGCCGGAATAGATCCGCGTGAAGGTCAGTGCCCCAAAGCGATCGTCCATGATCTTAAAGGCGAGCGCCCGCAAGGGCTTGCTTGGATCCACAATGGCAAATTCGCCTGTTTCGTTGCCTTCTAGGTCAACTTCTGGCTGCGGATGCACTTCCATGGGGTTGGGTAGATAATCCACCACAGCGTTTAGCACTAGCTGTACGCCCTTGTTTTTGAAGGACGAACCGCAGTAGGTCGGGAAGAAGACTAAATCGCGGGTGCCTTTGCGAATACAGCGCTTCAGGCCATCCATATCTGGCTCTTCACCTTCTAGATATTTTTCCATCAGCTCGTCGTCTTGCTCAAGCGCGGTTTCGACCAGCTGTTCCCGATAGTTTTCAACCAAATCGACCATGTCGGCAGGCACGTCTTTGATCTGATAGTTCATGGGGTCGCCCGAATCATCCCAAACCCACGCTTTGCGGGTAAGCAAATCGACGACGCCCGAAAACTGTTCTTCAACCCCAATGGGCAGCACCATCACCAGGGGCTTAGCGGCCAAAATCTGATCGACTTGCTTCACAACTCGGAAGAAATCTGCACCCGTGCGATCGAGCTTGTTGATGTAGATAATTCGTGCGACCTTGGAGTCGTTGGCGTAGCGCCAGTTGGTTTCAGACTGAGGTTCAACGCCGCCGGAACCGCAGAAAACGCCAATTCCACCATCGAGCACCTTGAGCGAACGATAGACTTCAATCGTAAAGTCAACGTGTCCAGGAGTGTCGATAATGTTTAGCTGGTGGCCGTCCCAGAAGCAACTGGTCGCGGCAGACTGAATGGTAATACCACGTTCCTGTTCCTGTTCCATGAAGTCTGTCGTCGCCGCACCTTCATGCACCTCACCGATTTTGTGGATTTTACCAGTAAGTTTCAGGATTCTTTCAGTTGTGGTCGTTTTACCAGCATCGACGTGAGCGAAGATGCCGATGTTGCGATATCGAGTGAGGTCTTTCATACGTGCTCTCTAAATTAAATGCGACAAACTGGGGTGACCACCTGCGAGCGTTCCTCAGGATCGGGGATTCAATGAAACTAAAATACTTTTTCAGAGGAAATGGCTAAATCACCTGTCCAGAAAAAATATCAAACGTTAGTGGTAAAGCAACCCTCGCGGGGATCGGTGTTGCTCTGATAGTCCACAGGGGCTAGTTCAATCACGCGATCGATCAAGGAATCCTTTTCTATGCTCACTGTAACGATGACAATTGTAAAGTGTTGTGATCCGGAATGCGGCAGGTCGGTGCAATCTGGCTCGGGTTAGCTTGCAGCGCAAATGCCGTCTAACAAGCAGTGGGGTACGCGTTGCGCACCCCACTGGCTTTGAAGCAAGCTGGATTAGATGAAGCGCTACTCGCCAGTTGGAGCAACATCTTCGTAGGTGGCACCGGCATCTCCAACGCGAACCTCATCAAAGTAGGAAATCCGGGGCGTCGTAATAATGGACGGGGTGGGATTTACGCTACCATTCCAGTCTGCCTTATACATGCCGTATTTGAAGTAAGGTCCGATCTGATCGTTGTAGGTCGAAGGGCCTTGCTGGGTGCCTACCTTAACGCCGTCTTTCCAGACTTCGACTAGCCCGTCGGTTCCGGATGACCACTTGACGTGAAACACCCAGTCCGTCCAAACTCCGGCCTGGTAGGGTCCTTCCCACACAATGGCTCTCCCTTCGGGGATGTTGCCGACGGTTAACGGTTTACTATCCCAGCGGCTCCGAACTCGCCAATTTCCATTTCTAACAAATAATGCTAGAGGTGGGTTGCGATAGCTTTCTCCCAAGTTCCGATCTGGAACATCATGCCACTGAGCAACAATCTCGTAAGAACTGGGGTCATCTTGATAGCCCGGTTCTAGCATAATTCGGAAGCCATACCAGCGGTTTGAACCAATCGGATCAGAGATGCGGGTTAGTTCGGATCGTCTCCCCAAGCCCACTTCAGGATCATCTTTCCTCAATTCAAATTTTGCGACTTGATTGGTTGGGTCAGTTAAGGAATTGACAACTTGAACGGAGTGGGGCGCACTCGTCTCTCTCCTCCAGGTGCCTAAACCACCGCTATCGAATGTAGATTCTATCAATAAGTTAGAGCGATCGACTACCACTGGATCGGTTAGGTTTACCGTAAAAGATTGCAGCAAGCCCGATTGTACAAAGCTCCCGTTGGTATCACTCACCTGGTCGGTTTGCATGGTGATTGAGTAGGTGCCATTGTCGGCGGCGTTCCAGGTGCCTCCTGGGGCATTGAGTTGGTAGGTGACCTGGCGCGGGGTGCCGTTGGTATTGACGCTCGTATTCAGCCATGTGGCCAGCTGATTGAAGCCATTGGGTGCGGTTATCCGAATATCGTTGGAGTCTAGGGAGGAAACGTTAATCCCTTGGTCGTCGGTGTAGGTGACGGTGAATGCGGAGCTGCTGCGGCCGGCCACGACACTAGGAGAAATTGCACTGGCGGTAGGGATTTGATTTGGAACCGGGTCTGGCAGCGGTGGTTCTGGAATCGGAGGATTGGGAATGGGAATGGGAGGGTCTGGGTTAATTGGATCGACCCCGATGGGGGGAGCTGGACTGGGAGTGCCGGAACCTGGGGGCAGGTCAAACTGAACCTGGCCGAGGTTGGTTTGGCGGGCAAAATTGCCACGGGTATCGCTAACTTGTCGTTTGCGCAGCACAAACTGGAAGGTGCCGTTGTTGGCACTATCCCAGCTACCGTCTGGGGCATTCAATTGATAGGTGGCGATCGCCCGAGTGCCACGTTTTTGCAATTTTATGCTCACAAACTGAGCGAATTGTGAAAATGAATCTGGCCTGTTGACTAGAATATCTTGATCATTGAAGCTAGCCTTTTTCAGCTTTGACTTACTCTTAAATACGACGCTGAATTGGAAGGAATTAGGAACTTGGGTGACTTGGGTGGGCGCTTGAAAAATAGCGGTAGGGCCTATCGATTTTCTCGCTTTGAGAGATGCAAGAACGCGACTCTGTTTGGGTTCTATGCTGGCCGACGGCGTATGCCCACCTTGACGGAGGAAACGAATCAAAGGCGTTAGCGTCGATCCTGCTGACTTGCTAAACTCTG
>CASBQX010000029.1 GCA_949127925.1 Synechococcales cyanobacterium PMM_0002 | reverse complement strand
GCTTGCTCTTCGTTGTCTACGTAGGGAGTCAGCAGGTCGAAGAATTTAAACCACTCTTCGCGCATGACTTCACGAACGCTTTCTTTGATGAGGGTTTTGAGGGCTTGTGCATCAAGCGAGATTGTGGGTTCCATAACAGTTACTCCGGGTGTACTTCTACGAAAACAGTTGGTTCATTAAGTTTATTGTGTGGGTGCCCAAGGCCCAACGATCGCCTCTCCGCGCTTTTCTTTCTCGGCTAATTCTAAGTTTAACGTCAGCAGTTTTTCGAGCAGGTCATCGGCTGGTTTGAAGCCGTAGGCTTGCATCACGAGTTGATCGAGTTTGGCGTGGAGTTTGAAGAGTTGGCTGGTGGGTTCGTGGAAATATTCGTTGTAGAGTTTGGTGATGCCCCACTGTTTACGTTCCATTTGGGTGGAACGGTAGGCGTGGAGTTCTTGGGCGATCGCGCGAATTTGTTCAACGATCGCAGTTGGTCGGGGGGATAGATCCCCGGCATCTCCAAGATGCCGGGGATCTGGGAGATGCTGGGGATCTTCTAGTTGAGGAAAGGGGAAGGTTTCAAAACAGGTGTTGTGAGTGTAGCGAGTTCGATCTTCCAGCGTAGAACTTTGAGCTTTTACCCAAGTCCGATGGACGTTTGAGGTGAGAATGCCAAGAATGTAGAAATCATCTGAGGCAACAACAGTTGTTGAATCCGCTGGCAACCAAATGAGTTGACAGGGTAGAAAGATGAACCACTTGGAATGTCTAGGTATACTGAAGTAACAAGACAATTCTGCAATGGCTTTTCGCATGGCTGGGCGTGGTCGGGGAAATTGCCACCAATAATCTTGAGTTCTTTTATCTCTATTATTATCACGCTCAGGTTTTACATATTTCTTGATATGGTCAAACGGAAATTTATATTCTCCGGCATCTTCAAGACTCATATCATTGAAGTCAATAATCCATCTTTTAGGCTTCCCATGAGGAGTCTTAGCTAAATCTGAAGCATCAGAGAATAATTTAAGTACTACCTGATTATTTGAATCAGCTTCAATCCATTGTTCAGTTTGTCTAGAATCTATGATGAATCCTTTCCCGGTTGGTTGAATACCTTTAAAGGAGTAATCAAAATTTGTGCTTAACCTAATAGCCTGAGACACATCAATCGTCGATTTAAGGGATGAGTTGATTAAATCAACTTCTCTATTGTCTAGATAGATTTTTCGTGTTTTTTCATAGCACCAATTAACAATACTGACATGAACAGCAGCTTCACCTGACCAAACTTGTGTTGAAATAGCATCATGAATTATTCCTGTGTTTTGAGTGATGTAATCTAGCCCTGCGCGTCTAGAATTACCCTGACTAATAGTATTTGTACCAACTAGACCAGCTCTACCGTATCCTTGTATGTTTTTATGAGCTAATAGGAACCAATAGCAGGAGAAATCTACCTGTGCTTTAACGTCTGGAAACCTTTTGAAAATACGTTCGATGTAGTCATCACCTAGTTCTTGCCGAATTCGATTTCCGCCCAAAAACGGTGGATTGCCAATAATCGCGTCTGCCTTCACCCACTCCGTGAACAGCGCATCCTTACAGACAATATTTTCATCCAGCGTATCCAACGGCAGAGCGGGCTGGTCATGAATATCGCAAAGGTCGATCGCCACCTTCCGCGCAATCATCAGCGTCACCCGTGCCAGTTCCACCGCAAACTCATTCGTATCCATCCCATAAAACTGCTGCGGCGTGACAAAGCCAATGCTCATCTGGTCGCGTCCACCTTCCGACTTACGGCGGTCATCAATCTTGTCTTGCAGCACCCGCTCCAGCCGTTTTAGCTCCAGATACGCCATGTACAGAAAATTCCCCGACCCACACGCCGGATCAAGCACCTTGTAGTTACGCAACTCCGCCTGCAACGCATTCAGTTCTGCCAAAACAGTCGCATTGGCGATCTTCTCTTCCCAGTAGCGCGTAATCGTCGGGCGAACGATTTTGAGAATGTCTTCCTCAGAGGTGAAATGAATCCCGTGGGCATGGCGTTCGACGCTGTTGCTTTTGCCGATCGCCGATTCAAAAATATTGCCAAAAATCGACGGGCGCACCGCTTTCCAGTCCTGTGATGCCGCTGCCTCCAGCAGTTCCAGTTCTTTCTCGGTTAGTTCCAGCGGATGCACCTCCCGAAACAGTCCACCGTTGAAATAGTCCACGCCCTGGTAGCGTCCCGCTGGCGCGATGCCCGGTCGATTCATCTCCTGAAACAAATTGCCCAAAATATCGTAGGTGTTCGACGGTTTACCCTGGCGCGATCGCTCCAAACACTCGCGCACAAAGCCGATAAACAAATCCTGCGGCAACAGTTTTCGATCTTCGGCAAACATAGCCAGCACGCATTGCAGCACAAACCGCTGGGCAGTCTTGGGATCAACCGGATCTCGCTTGCGGTGGGTTAGCATCGTCAGCAGTTCACCCATGCGTCCGGCGGCTTTTTCCGTCACCGATACCAAGTTGTTGTTAAAAACAGGCGGACGATCTAGCTCTGGATTCATAAACGTAAACGCCCCCGCCCGTTCGGACAGGCGCTCTAGGGCAACCTTCTCGATCGGTTCCTCAGACTGTTTACGAAAGTCGTAGATCCAAAACTCGTCAAAGTTGCACAGCATCACATAGCTAGGGCACTGGAGCTGCATCCAGTACGTCACCGCCTGGGCGTAGTGCTTATTGAGGTCTTCACCCCGCTTCTTCATCTCAATCAATAAATGCGGCTTCCAGGCCAGATCGGCAAAGCCTGTATTGCCTTTTTTGCTGCCCTTCTTCACCCGCGCTTCTAGCGTTGCCCCGGCTTCTTTGACGCCCTCATGCCCAAACGCCTGAAAGAACCGATCGAGGAAGGTTTGCGACTCACCTTTCTCGTCCCCTTTAAGATGCTGCTGGCAGTATTGAATAAATTTCTGGAGACTTTCGGGTGTGGACGGCATAGGGCAATTGACCAGTCAGAGCAGGGAGGGCAGCGAAACAAGTCTGGTGGAAGTCAGGTTCAGTATTCCCGCTTACGTCTCCAACCTACAAGCTCCCAACTCCAACTGTCGAGGTGTTGCCCTTGAAACACAAACAACGGGGGCTAGCCGTTAAGGGCTGGGCGATCGCAAACAGCGAATTGCTTCTAACATGCCCCGCGCCTTGTTCAGCGTTTCCTGGTATTCCTTTTCGGGTTCAGAATCGGCCACCATGCCCGCCCCGGCCTGCACCGTCACAGTGCTCCCGCCATCGGGACGGTGACGCACTACCATTGTGCGAATGGCGATCGCCGTATTCAGCTGCCCTTCAAAGTCATAAAAGCCGTAGGCACCCGAATACACGCCCCGACGACAGCCTTCTAGCTCATGGATAATTTCCATTGCCCGAATTTTGGGTGCGCCGCTGACCGTGCCCGCCGGGAACGATGCTTTGAGTAACTCCCAGGCTGTTTTGCCCGGAGCCAGTTTGCCAATCACATTGCTGACAATGTGCATGACGTGAGAGTAGCGCTCAATCACCATGAGCTGATCGACCGTGACGCTACCGTTGACGCACACTCGCCCTAGGTCGTTGCGCCCCAAATCCACCAGCATGACGTGTTCTGCTACTTCTTTGGGGTCTGCTAGCAAATCTGTGGCAAAGGCGGCATCTTCTAGGGGCGTTTTGCCGCGTGGGCGGGTGCCGGCGATGGGGCGCAGGGTGGCAATGCGGCCATCCCCATCGGGTGAGTTATCGGCTTTGACCATGACTTCGGGGCTAGAGCCAATAATCTGCCAGTCGCGGAAGTGAAAATACGCCATGTAGGGCGATGGGTTAATGAGCCGTAGTGAGCGGTATAGGGCAAACGGGTCGCCCCGATACTCGGCTTCTAGCTGCTGCGACAGCACCACCTGAAAGATGTCTCCAGCCCGAATGTAGTCTTTTGCTTTGACTACGTTGTTGCAGAAGTGGGCTTTCGTGACATTGCTGGTGTACGCAAAGGCCGAAGCGGCGGCTTCATCGGTGGCTCTCCCAGCGGCATCTTGGCGCGGCGGTGTCCACTCTAGAATGGTGTCTTGGGTCGAGAGGGGCAATTGCAGCTTTTCGACCAGTGTGCGGACGCGATCGCACGCCTGAGTGTACGCTGCTTTTACATCTACGTCAGGGTCGCGCAGATCCGCATAGGCGATCGCCCAAATTTTGCGCTGCACCTGGTCAAAAATCAGCAGGTGGTCAATTTGCATCCATAGCCCGTCGGGAACATCTGCCGCTTGGGGTGAAAACACGGGCACCCGTGACTCAATCCAATGGATCAGCTCATAGCCCCAAAAGCCAAACAGCCCCCCAATCCCCGGCGGCAGCTGCGGCAATTTAACGGGCAGGTACGGTGCGACGCAGGTGGCTAAGGCATCGAAGGGATCTCCCTCAAATACCTGCGTCGCGCCATGTCGATGCGTTTGGATGGTGCGATCGCCGCGTGCTTCTAGCGTCCACAGCGGGTCGCAGCCCACAAAGCTATAGCGGCCAATCGTTTCACCGCCCTCAACCGACTCTAATAAAAAGCTATAGGGCTGCCCAGCACACACCTTATACCAAGCAGAAACCGGGGTGTCTAAGTCGGCAACCCATTCTTGATACACCGGAACAAAGTTACCCTGGTTTGCTAATTCGGTGAATTGATCAAAGTCGGGGAAAATCATCGGTTTGGGTGGATTTGGGAGGAAAGGGAAGAGGCTTGACGACAATGGCATTAGCCCTATTTGAGTCTACCGTTCAACGCCCATTCCACAAAAAAAGGGTGGGACTAGCCCACCCTCGTCTGAAGTGTGATATCGACGGTCGATCGTTAGGGATCGAACGTATTTTTACCGCTGAACTTGATGGTTGCTGGATTGGGGTTGCTGCCAATATTGCGCATCACCGTTCCAACTTGACCACGGCCTTGATTTACCTTTTCGGGGAAAACACCATCCGCAGGGTGCAGATATTGGATTTCACCACTGGGTAAAACTCGGTAGATTTTGTAATCTTCGATTCTAGGTTTGAAGGTGCGGAATTGTCTACCCAATGCGAGGCATTGCTCTTTACGAGCCAGATACAGCAGGTTTTCACCCGAGTTCATGATCGCTGCGCCGCCAGTAGGCATCTCAAAAACTTGCTCTTTAGAGCTAGTCCAGGTGATAGCGTACTTTTCTTCAGTATCCGCTTTGCTAAGCAGCCCACCTGTGCTGCCGCCGAATATGGGAGTTTGTCCAGTAAGGGCTTCTGTCATGGATAGTTGCCTGAACATTTTTTGGCATCGTATCACTCACTCAGACCCAGTTAACGCTTTTTTGTCGGAACTGTTACAGTTCTTACAACTTGGCATTAAAAATGTACAAAATAGCGCTGCTCTAAAGCCGATCTTCTGTGCTCAAAACTCATCTAGTGGGTTAACGAGTTCGAGTAAACCCAGCCCCAGTTCTTTGGCAGAGAGCGATCGCCCTTCAAATAGCGCCAGCATGTTTTTTAAGCCCGGATTGCCCCGCGAACTGCCAGTTGCGCCCATCGCCACAACTAGGCCACACTGCCCTTTTGTCTTTTTACACAGCTGATCCCACTGGCGGCGAGCAGCGGCGTGAGCGGGGTCGTCGTCGCTAAATTCGCCCGATAGGTGCAAATCGCCATTCTGAGTTTTTAGCAGGCAGAGGTCATAGCGTTCTTCGGCAAACGGATCTTCGCCCGGATTGAAGCAAATAGCCTCTAGCCCGCCTGCTTTTTGCAGTTCTTCAATCAGCAACAGCGCCTTGGGGCGGCTAGTTTGAATCAAAACGACGGGGTATTGCTCAGCTTTGGTGGGGATCTCTGTGTCAAAGGGCTGGTGATGCTTAGCACTATGGCGCAACGATTCTAATACGTCGCGGGGCAACGCATCTAGTTTGCACAGGGCATTGTCGGGAATCAGGTCATAGCGCAACACGGGGAGCAGATCAATCTCTAATTCATCGTCATCGTCATCTAGATCGTCATCTAGGTTGTCGTCGATCGCCATTTCGTAAAGTTCGGCAGCCACCTCAGGCAGGGTGGTAATGGTGATGGAAACTTGCTTGTCGGGATGCCTGGGGTCGGGGAACGGATACTGACCCTGTACGGTTGGAAACACCTCCGCATCTAGCGCGTCTAGGTGCTGCTCGAAAAAATCGTGCAGGGCTTTGAGTGCCAGCAAGACGCCGATCGCCTCCTCTTCGTAGAGCACTGGCCGCATCCCTTCCAGCGGATGCAGGTTGCCAAAGGTGGGCTGCATGGACTCGGTGCCAGCGCTGCTGCCGTTGCTGTTGAGCAATTCATCGAGCTGGTCAAAGGTGACAAAGAAGCAATCTTGCTCTAAAAAGGCTCGCTCTAGATCACTAGAGGCATCATCGGCGGATAGCACCCGCTGCCGAAATTGCTTGAGCGAATCGAGCGATCGATACATCAAGATGCCAAATTCCATGCCCAGCATGCCCAAAATAGACACATAGAGCGTGCCCAAATCGCCGTAACTTAGCTCGACAGCCAGAATTTTTTCTTCGTCTAGCAGTTCCCAAGGGGCATCTTGCCAAATATCGGAGGCCGCTGCTAGCAGCGCTTCGGCTTGCTCGGGTGGCAGATGAGGCGGGCGGTTGTTGGCAACGTCTTGCAACCCTTGAAAAATGTCTTCAATCAGGGGCAGTTCGGAGACATAATCGACGATGATGTCTAGCCCCTGCAACACGCCGCGCAAGAAAAACTGAATTTCGCGATCGCGCACCAAAATTT
>CASBQX010000028.1 GCA_949127925.1 Synechococcales cyanobacterium PMM_0002 | reverse complement strand
TCCGGTCGCACAGAAGCCTGGGTAATAGCAATCGTTGATCAGATCACAGGAAAAGAGCGGTACCGTTAGCGAGAACCTCCAAACACTGCCGAGGAGACGACGCCTTTGGTTTGGAGAGCCTCATAGGCTGCTAGCAATTTAGGTGCCTGGTGCCTCCATTCCAGCATGTCTTCCATCCGCCGCCGTCCGTCGCGTCCCATTTGTTCGCGTTGTTCGGCGGGGGCGTCCAGCATGGCCAGAATTTTGTCGGCGAATTCTAGGAAATCGTTAGGTTTAGCGTAGACCGATGCAGCTTCAGCCGATCGCCGTCCTTCACGTAAGTCAAACTGCACAATGGGTTTAGCCATCGCCATGTACTCCAGAATTTTGTTCATGGTGCAGTTTTCATTATATGAAGAGGTGGGAGATGGCTCTACACACATGTCACAGCTAGAGAGTCGCTCTAAGAATGCGTCACCTGTTTGAAACCCAGTAAATTCAACAAAGTCTGTAATTTTTAGCTCTTGAGACAACGCTTTTAGCTTTTCGATGACAGGGCCACTGCCAATCAGCATGAAGTGGCTATCTTGGCGCTGCTTCTCGTAGACAATGTATTGAATCGCTTTGAGCAAATAATCTATTCCTTCTGGCTCACCCATCACCCCGGCGTATCCAACCAAATAGGTGCGGTTGTTGCGGTAGATGGGGTTGGGGGTCATCATGCGAAACCGCGAGAGGTCGGGGCCACTGCGGACGATGAATACTTCCTCGGGCTGTTTGTGTCCACGCGTGAGGGCAACGGTGCGGTGCGATTCGTTGGTGGCGATCGCCAGATCGGCTGTCAGGTACGTTAGCCGTTCCGCTAGGCGGAGACCATGGTAAAAAATATCGTGGCGCTGATACTTGGCCTCATACATTTCGGGGCTAAGATCATGATGATCAAAAATTACCTTGACGCCGTGAAATAGCTTGTACCAGGCCGCTACTAGAAAGAGCAAGTCTGGCGGATTGCAAATGTGAACAATATCAAACCCGCGTTCTTTCCAAACCCTCTGGGCTAGGCGAAATTCCCAATTTACCGCCCAACTATACTCTCTCAGATATCCAGTCACTGAACTGACTTCAGTGGGTAAGGGGTGGCGATAAATATGGACTCCTTCAATCACCTCGTACTCGTCCTCGAAGCCATTGCCTGTTGGACAGATTACCGATACTTGATACCCGGCTTTTTGCAGGGTAGTGGCTTCCATCCATACCCGTCGGTCAAAGGGGACGGGTAAATTTTCCACAATAATCAGCACTCGATTGAGTAAGCCCATAGCAACCTAACTCCTTTATCAGTTCCGTAAAAACACCCGCCATCCCTAAAATCAAGCTTAAGAGATTGTACCAAGCTGCATCAGTCTCAGACCAGTGTGCACTAGACTAATATGCTCTCAATAAATTGAGATTTGTTTGGACTTGAGACAATCACAGCAAGATATCCGCACTGTAGGAAAGTTATCAGTGATTCTTAGGAGTTAAATAAAGAAGCTGTAAAGTTTAGGTAAAGTGCCTACAAAGATCCTAGGCGTAACTCGCCCGAGGTCAAGCGCATCGGGATTGAACTTGACTCTAGTCAACCGTTTTAGTGCTTACGTTCCTGGTAAGTTGCGCAATTCGTCGCTCATATAGGCGCGATCGCCCAATCGGTCGAGCATGGGGCCGTGATCGCCAAATTTAATGACGCTGATTGAACCAGTTAGTGTATTAATGCGATCGCGATAGCGTCCTAAATCAATGCCTAGCAGCGTGCATAAAATGATCCGAATCGTAGCCTTGTGAGAGACCACCAGCACGTTCCCTTCTGCGTGCTTTTGTTCAATTTCGGCAATCACTAACGCGGCTCGACTGGCAATTTGGATGGCTGTTTCGCCGCCCGTTGGTGGATTCCATGCGGGTTCTGTCATCCACTTAATGTAATCGTCCAGATAGTGTTCTTTGACATATGCAGATGTTTTGTCTTCCCATTCACCATAGCGAATTTCTTTGAGTCCATCCCGTAGCTGCATTTCCATCGCGATCGCCGTACACAGGGGCGTGGCTGTGGCTACCGTTCGCTGCATGGGGCTAACATACACGGCATCCCACGGGAGCGTGCGGTAGGCGGCTCCAAATGCTGCTGCCATCTGGTGTCCGGCAGCAGTTAGCTCGGCATCTAGCTCACCACAGTAGCTCCCCGAACGGCTATATTCGGTTTCTCCATGGCGCAAAAAATATAAGGTTAAACCCATGCTTAATTAAGGCTCACTATTCTTTTGCTGAGTCAAGCGGTATTCTGCCATTTTCCATTCGGCGGCTCGTTCACTGTCCGTTTCATGGTGGATCTGGTATGCCTCACTCTCAATGTTTCTCTTGAATCCTATTAGTCAAGGTTTAGCTTGAGGATTAGACCCTGTCGCCCAATGGTGTAGAACCTTGACTGAGTTAAGAGGATGCTTTAAAAGTCCGATTGCTGGTAGCAAAACGGTATCGATCCCCCTAAATTCCCCTTAAAAAGGGGGACTTCAAGTCCGGTTTCCCCCTTTTTAAGGGGGGTTAGGGGGGATCACTCGGCGCCTAAAAGCACAGCCGATCACTTTTAAAACATCCTCTAAGGTTCTACATCATTGAGCTATTTGCGGGCTATTGAGGCTACACCATGCAGGCTGCAAATCCCCGGTTACAAGTTCAAAGTAGTTTGAGTCTGCCTATATTCATCCAGTTCAATTGGTACGGGTTGTACCTTCCAGATGTCTTCACAGTATTCGCGGATGGCGCGATCGGAGGAGAATTTACCCATCCGTGCCACGTTCAAGATCGACATCCGCGTCCAGTGATCTTGATCGCGGTAGGCGTGATCGACTTGATCTTGGCAGTCAATGTAGGCTTGATAGTCTGCCATCAGCATGTACTCATCTCGATAGAGCAGGTCGTCAACGATGGGTTTGAACAGGTTGCCATCGCCGCTAGAGAAGAAGCCAGACGAAATCCGATCGATCACTAGTTTTAGTTCTGGGTTGCTGGCATAGTAGTCCATTGGGTTATATCCAGCGGCTTTTTTTGCGACCACTTCTTCGGCGCTTAGGCCAAACAAGAAGAAGTTTTCGGCTCCGACTTCTTCACGGATTTCAATATTGGCTCCGTCTAATGTGCCGATGGTGAGGGAGCCGTTCATGGCAAATTTCATGTTGCCTGTGCCGGATGCTTCTTTACCAGCGGTAGAAATTTGCTCGGATAGGTCGGCGGCAGGATAGACGCGCTGGGCAAATTTGACGTTGTAGTCGGTCAAAAATACCACTTTTAGGCGTCCGGCAATGTCGGGATCGCGGTTAACGACGTCACCAATGGAGTTAATCAGCTTAATGATTAGCTTGGCCATGTAATAGCCGGGAGCCGCCTTGCCGCCGAACAAAAAGGTGCGTGGCGTGATATCGAGATTGGGGTTGGCTTTAATCCGGTTGTAGAGGGTGACGATGTGGAGAGCGTTGAGGTGCTGGCGCTTGTATTCGTGAATCCGCTTGGCCTGGATATCGAAGATGGAGTTGGGATTAACGTCGATGTTGGTCTTAACTTTGATGTAATTGGCCAGGTCTTGTTTGATGGCGTGTTTGATCTGGCGAAACTCGGCGCAGAAGGCAGGATCGTTGACGAACGGTTCTAGTTTATGCAGCTCGTCGAGGTGCTTGATCCAGCTGTCGCCAATTTTGCTGGTGATCAAGGTTTCTAGTCGAGGGTTGCTCAGCACCATGAAGCGGCGGGGGGTAACGCCGTTGGTTTTATTGCTGAACTTTTCTGGATACATTTCGTAGAAGTCTTTGAGCACCGTTTGCTTCAGCAGTTCGCTGTGCAGTGCGGCGACGCCGTTGATGGCGGCACTCCCCACACAGGCAAGGTTGGCCATGCGGACATATTTCTCGCCGCTTTCGTCAATTAGCGATAGGCGGCTGAGGCGATCGCCATCATCTGGGAATTTAATCCGCACATCATCTAAGAAGCGGCGGTTAATTTCGTACACGATTTCTAGGTGGCGGGGCAGCAGTTCACCAAATAGGCGAATTGGCCAGCGCTCTAGGGCTTCGGGCAGCAGCGTGTGGTTGGTGTAGCCGAAGGTATTGTGGACAATTGCCCAGGACTTGTCCCAATCCATGCTGTGCTCGTCCATCAGCAGCCGCATCAGTTCAACAACGGCGATCGCTGGATGGGTATCGTTGAGCTGAATGGCAAATTTTTTGTGGAAGTCTTCCAAGGGCAGTTTCTGCCCCGCCATAATCCGAATCATGTCTTGCAGCGAACACGAGACAAAAAACATTTGCTGCTCTAGCCGCAGCTGCTTGCCTCGGTATAGCTCGTCGTTAGGGTAGAGCACCTTGGAAATGTTCTCAGAATCGCTCTTTTGCTGCACCGCACCCAGGTAATCCCCTGAGTTAAACGCCGCGAAATCAAACGACTCTGCCGCTTCTGCCGACCATAGCCGCAGCGTGTTGGCGGTGTTGACCTTATAGCCCAAAATCGGCGTGTCGTAGGGAATGCCTCTAACGACTTTATAGGGCACCCAGCGGACACGGAAGCGCCCTTCGAGTTCATCTTCAAACGATTCGGTATGGCCGCCAAACTTCACATCTACCGCCCAGTCCGGTCGGGCAATTTCCCAGGGGTTGCCGTAGCGCAGCCACTTGTCGGTAATTTCGACCTGCCAGCCGTTGTGGATTTCTTGGTCAAAAATGCCAAACTCGTAGCGGATGCCATAGCCAATCGCCGGAATTTCTAGGCTGGCCAGCGAGTCTAAATAGCAGGCAGCCAGTCGCCCTAAGCCGCCGTTGCCGAGACCCGGTTCTTCCTCTTGTTGCAGCAATTCGTCCAGGTTAAGCCCTAGTTCTTCAATCGCCTGGTTCACCTGATTGTAAATGCCCAGGTTGATCAGGTTGTTGCCCAAGTGAGGCCCCATCAGAAACTCGGCGGAGAGGTAGCAGACGGTACGCGAGCCGCTATTGGTATAGAGTTCAGCTGAACTGAGCCAGCGCCGCAGCAGGCGATCGCGCACGGTGTACGCCAGTGCCATGTAGTAGTCATTTGGAGTCGCCAGCGCCGGGAACTTGCCCTGAATGTAGAATAAGTTGTCTAAAAACGCCCGCTTGAGGGTTTCGGTTTCTAATCCGGTGCGATCGTCTTCGATCTGAATGTTTGCAGGCATTGAGTTGGGCACTGTTTGCATACGGTGAGTTCCTTGACAGGTTAAAGGCTGGACAGGTTAAAGGCTGGACAGGCAAAAAAGTAGAACGTGAAGGGTGGAATGTAAAACTGTAACGCTATGTTTTTTTGAATTTGAAAGACGACCCGGCTTGATCCCCCAGCTTGATCCCCTAATCAAGCCCTCCCTGCTGACCACGCGGCTGGCAAAGAGGGCTAGAGTAGCGCTCAGCTCAGCAGAACGTTTAACGAGACCAACGCCACCCTACAATATCGGGCTTGTCGATGCCGTGCTCAAAGGCATAGTTGCGGCACTCAATTTGAATGTTTTTGAACCGTTCTTTGGCATGGGCACCGGCAACATGCAGCTTGGGAATACGGTCGATCGCATCCATGGCGATGCTAAAACGATCCACTTGGTTGCAAATGGCCAGTTCTAGCGGCGTGTTGATATTACCCTTTTCTTTATAACCCCGCACATGAAAATTACTGTGGTTGGTGCGGCGGTAGGCCAGACGGTGAATCAGCCAGGGGTAGCCATGGAAGTTAAAAATAACGGGCTTGTCGGTGGTAAACAGGCTGTCGAAGTCGCGATCGCTTAACCCGTGGGGATGTTCCGTATTGGGCTGGAGCTTAAATAGATCCACCACATTAATGTAGCGAACTTTGAGGTCGGGGAATTCGGTCCACAGTAGGTCGATCGCCGCCAGCATCTCCTGGGTTGGAATATCGCCTGCCGAGGCCATCACCACATCCGGCTCTTGCCCCTGGTCATTGCTCGCCCAATCCCAAATGCCCAGACCCTTGGTGCAGTGCTGAATCGCCTCATCCATATTCATGAACTGCAAGTGCATCTGCTTGTCGGCCACAATCACATTGACGTAATTCTCACTCTTGAGGCAGTGGTTGGCTACCGACAGCAGCGAGTTGACGTCGGGCGGCAGGTAAATCCGGGTCACGTCTGGGCTTTTGTTGACAATTACATCCAAAAAGCCCGGATCTTGGTGCGTGAAGCCGTTGTGATCTTGTCGCCACACCGTGGAGGTAATCAGCAGATTCAGCGACGATACTTCTTCGCGCCAGTTGATGTGGTTGCAAATTTCTAGCCATTTGCAGTGCTGGTTCACCATCGAGTCAATCACGTGGGCAAACGACTCATAGGTTGAAAAGAACCCATGCCGACCTGTGAGCAAGTAGCCCTCCAGCCAGCCCTCTAGCGTATGCTCACTCAGCATTTCCATCACCCGGCCATCCACCGACAGCTCACCGCCATCCGCATCTTCGGGCAGGTATTCCGCAATCCAGAATTTTTTGCTGACTTCGTAAACTGCGCCCAGCTTGTTAGACGTGTTTTCATCAGGACCAAATACCCGGAAACTGGTCATGTTATTCCGCATCACGTCGCGCAAAAACATACCCAGCGGCTTAGTATTTTCTACCTCAATATGACCCGGCTTATCGAGCGTCACTCCATACTCTCGGAAATCGGGCATGATTAGCTCGCGGCGCAGCAGCCCACCGTTAGCGTAGGGCGTTGATCCCAGCCGTTTGGTGCCGCTGGGGGCGATCGCCTTAATCTCAGGCCGTAGCG
>CASBQX010000027.1 GCA_949127925.1 Synechococcales cyanobacterium PMM_0002 | reverse complement strand
GACGTTGCCAGCCCCAGCAACAGCCCCGCCCCCAGCAGCCGGCCTTCTAGCAACAGGCCAATGGCAAAGAAAATGCAGGTGTAGGCCGGAATTTTGGGTTCAATCCCGCCAAACAGCCATTCTCGGGCCACGGTGCCCTGTGCCCCCGCTGCGCCACTGGTGCCCGTGTTGACGTAGAGGAAGAGGGCGATCGCCAGCATCAACAGCGGAAAACTGAGTTTGAGCCGCCGACTCAGAAACAGCAGCGCCGCCGACAGCGCCGTATAGCCCAGCAGCCGTCCCACAATCGACGTGGTTAAAAAGCCCCAGGCATCTGCCATTCGGCCAAACACCGCAATAAACGGGACGCGATAGCCTGCGGGCTGGTTTAAGTACCAGTCACGTGGGATCCAGTCCACGTTAATGTGCTGACGGGCAAAGGGCAGGATATTGGTTTCGTTGACCAGCCCCATGTTGCTATTTAACAAACAGCGCAGGCTAATAAACGCCACCATGATCAGCACGGGCAACCAAACGCCGTGGAATGCGTCTCCTTTAACCAATTGATTGTAATTCAGCCGCTTCATGGGGATAGGTTTATGCAGGTGAGCAGATCTGAGTCGGGGCTAATCGCATTGCTTCCGTCTTCTGGTTCTGTCTTCGTCCGGATTCAGAGGCAGCGATTTTCTTGCCTAGAAACTGTCTAAGTCTAAGGTACTATGTACACTACTCTGGGTAGCTCAGCAACGTTTTATCAACTCTTATGCTCACGTCTCGCGTGCATCCATTTTTGTTAAACCCGGTTGAGAAAATTCCGCGATCGCACACGCTGCTCTGGTTTAGCCTCAGTCTTGGCGTGGCGTTTTTGTTTGCGGTGCCGGCGCTGCAACAAGCCTTTAGCGGCGACTATGTGGTGCAAGACGATGCTCGGCAGCATGTGTTTTGGATGATGCGGTTTCGTGACCCGGAGCTGTTTCAAGGCAACCTATACGCCGACTATTTTCAGGCGGTGGCTCCCTGGGGATACACTACGTTCTACCGCGTGTTTGCCGTGCTGGGTCTAGACCCAATGTTGCTAAACAAGCTGCTGCCGCCAATCTTGGCCATGGTCGCGACTGGGTTTTGCTTTGGCACGGTGTTGCAGATTTTGCCAATTCCGCTAGCGGGCTTTCTGGCCTCATTTTTGCTAAACCAAACCTGGTGGATGAAGGACGATATTATTTCGGGGACGCCCGTCGCCTTTGTCTACCCGATTTTTCTGGCGTTTTTATATTTTTTGCTGAAGCGATCGCTCCTCCCTTGCTTGGCGGCGATCGCCCTCCAGGGATTATTCTATCCTCAAGTGTTATTTATCATCTGCGGCATTTTGCTGATGCGGCTGCTGTGCTGGGATGGCAGATTGCCCCGGCTCACCCGCGATCGCTGGCACTACAAGGTGGCGATCGCTGGACTTTGCGTCGCCTTTGCCGTATTGCTGCCCTATGCCCTGCGCAATCATGGCTTTGGCCCCACCGTTACAGGTGCCACTGCCCTGACCATGCCTACTTTCTGGGAAGATAAATGGTCCGAATTTTATGTTCCCCGTCACATTGAATATTATCTGCGCTACTGGCTCTGCGGCAAACGGGCAGGCATGATGCCCGAGGAGTGGTGTACGGTTGAGTATGGAGCGCTGAACTGGTTGACTGATCAAAGAGATCCAACAGCACCGCCCATTTTCTTATCGCGGGTGCGGTTTGGCTTGCCACAGGTGCTGTTTGGCCTGCTGCTGCCGCTGGGATTACGACTACGCCGCTGGGTGCCGTTGGGCTATCAGGTAAAGGATCAAGTTTGGGTGCTGCTGCAAACGATTGCGGTCTCGATTGGACTATTTTTTCTGGCTCATGCGGTGCTGTTTAAGCTGCACTTGCCCAACCGCTACACCGAACATACCTTTCGCACGGTGGCGGCGATCGCCGCTGGGATCACGCTGACCTTGCTGATTGATGCCTTGCTGCGTCTTGGGTCTGCCGATCCTGTCCAGGCCGCCCGAGAGCCAATATCGCGGCAATCGTCCGCTTATCCTGCTGCTGCTGCGATCGCGCCCCAGCCGCTGGCCTTGGCGCTCTGCGGCGTACTGGTGGCCGGACTGCTCACCTACCCGCTGTTTTTGCGGATCAAAGAAATGCCGTTTCCGATTACCGATTATGTGGTCGGCACGGCATCTCCGGCGCTGTATGAGTTTTTTGCTCAGCAACCTAAACAGATTCAGATTGCGTCGATCGCCCCTGAGGTCAACAATCTCCCCAGCTTTACTGGGCGCTCGATTGTGGTCGGCGGCAAGGGCTACGCCATCCCCTATCATTTGGGCTACTACAACGAAATTGTGCAGCGCAGCAAAGATTTAATTTTTGCCCAATATAGTCCTAATTTGGCCGACGTTCGGCAATTTATTCAAACCTATCGGGTCGATTTTTGGTTACTAGAACGCTCTGCATTCAGGTCCAATTACTTCAAACGCAATCCGTTTTTGCTGGAATATGCCTGGATGTTGGGCGACTTGCCAACCAAAATTGAGAACGGTAGCCAGCCCGCACTGATGAAAATTCCTAAACGCTGCATTGCCTATCAAGACCCGCAGTTCTACGTATTAAAGGCTAAATGTGTGCAAAAATTTGCCAAGAACCGGGGGTAATGGGTGACCGTTCAACGCTTAATGTCGTTCAAATCTTCGCGCTTGAGCCAAATTTTTTGGTTTTGCCTGAGCCTAACTGTGGCGGCGCTATATGCCCTGCTGGTGCTACAGGACGCCTTTCGTACCCCCTACACCGTGCAAGATGATGCGCGTCAGCATGTGTTCTGGATGCGGCGCTTTCTCGACCCGACGCTGTTCCCCAACGATCTAATTGCCGACTACTTTGAATCGGTTGCGCCCTGGGGCTATACCCAGCTCTATCGGCTGTTGGCGATTTCTGGCCTTGATCCGCTAGTGGCTAACAAGCTGTTGCCGCCGCTGCTGGGGCTAACCGCCACGGCCTATGGATTTGGGGTGACATTGCAGCTATTGCCTGTGCCGTTTGCCGGATTTTTGGCAGCGGTGATGCTAAACCAAGTGTTTTGGTCGCACGATGACATTACATCGGCCACGCCCAGAGCCTTCATGGTGCCGCTGTTTCTGGCCTTTTTGTATTATCTGCTGCGACGTAATTTGTGGGGAGTGGTGGCGGCGATCGCCCTGGAAGGATTATTTTACCCGCAATATGTATTTGTGTTTGCTGGGATACTACTGCTGCAACTCGTGTCCTGGGAAGCGGTGCCAGGACAGGGGCGGCGGTTTCAGGTTTCTACAAAACGCGCTGATCTACTGCTTTCTGGTATCGGCCTGCTGGTCGCGTTTGTGGTGCTGTTGCCCTACGCCCTAACCGACAATCCCTATGGGCCAGTCCTCACCGTTGCCGAAGCCAAAACCATTCCCGAATTCTTTACTGAAGGCCGTGGACGGTTCTTTTTAACCGACCCGTGGTTATTTTGGCTTTCAGGCAACCGCAGCGGCGTTTTCCCCACGTTTAAGCCGCCGTTGATGGGACTGGCGATCGCCCTTCCCTGGCTGTGGCGCTATCCGGCTCGGTTTCCGCTGGTGCAGCAGACGCGCAATTTGGGGCTGCTGCTGCGGATTGTGGCCGTGGCGTTTGGCCTATTTTTTGCGGCTCATGCGCTGTTATTTAAACTGCATTTGCCCAGTCGCTATACGGGCTACACGCTGCGGTTTGTGTTGGTGTTTGCGGCGGCGATCGCGCTCACGGTGTTGCTAGATGCGGGGCTACGCTGGTTGACGGCGGCGGCGTCTACTCCACCCCGGTGGCTGCGTCAGATTATAGTCGGGGGATTGGCAGCGATCGTGGCCGCTGCGCTGCTGCTGTATCCGCGCTACATTGGCGACTTCCCGGCCGATGAATACCGCGTCGGGCGATCGCCCCAGGTCTACGAATTCTTTGCCCAGCAGCCCAAAGACATCCTGATCGCGTCCCTGCTCGACGAAGCCGACTTTTTGCCCACCTTCTCCAATCGCTCTATTTTGTTTGGCAGAGAATATGCGATCCCCTACCATAAAGCCTACGGTGCCCTCATTCGTCAGCGCGCCAACGCCCTAATCCGCGCCCAATATACCACCAACCCCGCTGAACTCACCCGCTTTCTGCAAGCCTACGGCGTAGACTTTTGGCTAGTTAGCCGCAACGCCTTTCGCCCCGCCGCCCTGAACGGCTTAAACCTGCGCCAATATCCTGCTGCGGTGGCTGCTGCCCAAGCCCAGCTGCAACAGGGCACCCCCGTCTTAGCCACCTTGATCAATCAATGCACCGACTTGCAAGACGGTGCCCTACTCGTGCTCAATGCCGATTGCATTCAGCGCGCCGTCAACGTGCCGTAAATCAGATTTATTTAATCATGCACAAATAGTAAAGCCACATATCAGTATTAGAATTCAGCTCAGTGTCACTAGTAATTTCTAGGCCAGTTTTCCAGGAATAAACTTTGATCTGGCTAAAATCTGCGGCTAGTTGGTTGAGCTGTGCTTGCGGCCTAATGTAATACTGCTTTAAACGGAAATTGTGAGATTCATCCTGAATGATTAGATGGGCAGCCGCTTTAATTTGACTCAGACTCAGCGCCCGATTGTGAAAGCGCAGTAGTGCCAGCATTACCAGATTCACGTAGGTCGTAATCGGATTAAAGCTAACCTGATTTCTCCAATTCAATTCTCGTTCTATGCCCTGAAGATTGTGGCTAGAAAAGTAGAAATAGGCTCCAGCTTTGCCCACCCGGCAAACTTCTTGAAAAACCTTCAACCGATCGGCATAGGAAATCGCATCAATGCCGTTGAAGCTAAACAAAATAAAGTCAAATGAATTATCGTCAAACTGGCTCATGTCTCTGGCATCGCAAACTTCAAACACTGCCGCTGGAGACGAGGTGACAAAGCCCTGTTGGCACGCGGCAATCATATCGGCGCAATAGTCAATGCCAACATAGTCCTTCCAGCAATTATAAATTTGGATTTGCTAGACAGCATACAGACATAGGAGCGAGCGTTCAAAGGAAGATCAGTCAAGTCAAG
>CASBQX010000026.1 GCA_949127925.1 Synechococcales cyanobacterium PMM_0002 | reverse complement strand
CTGCTCATACTTTACCGCGAGTATTCCCGGTTCACACCTGTGTAACTAGAAACACACGAACGGTGGGACTCAGCTACCTTCCGAGAATTATTTTGCGGCATTGCGTTGACATTATTAGACAGGTCGTAACATTTTTTAATCTTTTCCCTCATGATGCTGCTAACGACCTACGTCAATAGCCGATATCGATGGCAACGTTGTCGATATCGGGTATCGACGGCAACGTTAAGAGTCAAACCCTGCGGTTCGGCTGCTGGTCGTGAGATGTTAGGTCTTGCTAGCACCCAAAATCTTTCCTCAACCGAGCAGCTTGGTAGGGCAATTGTTCGATAGATTTGGTAGTGTAGCCTTTAATTGGGTCATGAAAAGGTTGAACGCGTGGATATTCAAATCGGCAGGGGCAAAACCGCCCGCAGAGCGTATGGAATTGATGAAATTGCACTCGTTCCGGGGCAACGAACCCTAGATCCATCACTGGCAGACACCCGTTGGAGAATTGGCGGCATCGAACGCGAAATTCCCATCATTGCTAGCGCTATGGACGGGGTGGTAGACGTACAAATGGCCGTCGCCTTATCGGAACTTGGAGCGCTAGGCGTGCTCAACTTAGAAGGGATTCAGACTCGCTATGCTGACCCAAATCCTGTGCTCGATCGCATCGCCTCGGTGGACAAGACAGCGTTTGTGCCGCTAATGCAAGAGCTATATGCAGAGCCAATTAAACCTGAGCTGATCGAGCAACGAGTGCAAGAAATTAAGCAGCGGGGCGGGATCGCAGCCGTAAGTGCCACTCCGGTTGGGGCAACTCGTTTTGGTGAGGCGGTAGTAAAAGCCGGGGCAGACCTGTTTTTTATTCAAGCTACAGTCGTGTCTACCGCTCATCTGTCGCCCGAGTCGATTACCCCGCTGGATTTAGCAGAATTTTGTCAAACGATGCCAATCCCAGTTGTGTTGGGCAATTGCGTCACCTATGAAGTGGCACTGAATCTCATGAAGGCAGGGGCTGCTGCTGTATTGGTGGGAATTGGCCCAGGGGCTGCCTGTACCTCACGCGGGGTCTTGGGGATTGGCGTCCCTCAAGTGACTGCCGTGGCGGATTGTGCGGCGGCTCGAGATGACTACCATCGCGAAACGGGTAACTACGTGCCGATTATTGCTGACGGTGGCTTAATTACGGGTGGCGATATTTGCAAGTGCATTGCTTGTGGAGCAGATGGAGTGATGATTGGTTCTCCGTTTGCCAGAGCCGCTGAAGCGCCTGGACGAGGCTTCCACTGGGGCATGGCAACTCCTAGCCCTGTACTGCCCCGTGGGACGCGAATCCGGGTGGGTACGACAGGTACCCTACGGCAGATTTTGCGCGGGCCGGCTCAACTAGATGACGGCACCCATAATTTCCTCGGAGCGATCCAAACCAGTATGGGCACATTGGGAGCTAAAAACATTCGAGAAATGCAGCAGGTTGAGGTCGTCATTGCGCCTTCACTGCTGACCGAAGGCAAGGTTTACCAGAAAGCTCAGCAGCTTGGCATGGGTAAATAGGCTAATGCTGCCTAGCTACGATGCTCAGCAAATTTCCAGCCGATTCTGGGGATCGGCTGGAAATTTTGAGTTCGTCCTTTACAATTAAGTGAGCGGAGACGACAAGTTTCCGTTCACTCCTCACACCACACTCCGCCTAAACTATTGTTTGGGCGGTTCCTTATTGGGTTCAAAGTTCTTTGTTGCGTTCAAAATTACAGCGTTCCAAAATACGGCGACCAAACGCGGCTAAGCAATTCCCTCTTTGACAGGAAAACGATCGATTAGCAGAGCCGCGCGCGACGCATTGTCCTTGAGCCTGCGGGGCAAGTGCGGTACGTAAGGAATTTGGGTTAGTAAATCGAGTGTGCGGCGCAGCATCCGAACGATGTCTCCTTCGTCGAGGCTAGTACTCTCGCACAGTTCAATCCAGTCTAGCCCTAGCGCCCATTGTTCGATCAGGGCGATAAATTCAAATTCTAGCCAAATCGGGAGGACGATGTGATACTGGCGTTGCAGTTGGAACAGCTGACGACGGACGCCTCGCAATCCTTCTAGCGCTTCTACGATCTCTCCGGATACCTCGAAACGGCTCCAGCTGTCGGGGCGCGAAACTTCGGTAGCGAGGGCGGCACAGGCCGCTGCAAGATGGTGAGGATCGAGGTCATCTAATTCACTTGAGGCCAATGCCAGACCTAGCCACAGCTCATTGTCTCCCCGAATGGCGGCGGTAGTCTGGCCTAAGTCGGTTGGCTCAACGCCGTCTAAACAGCCACAGCGCTGCAAAATCTGAATCAGATTGAGAAACTCTTGCCAATACCGCTGGGTGTGGCGGTTCAGCTTTTCATGGCGATCGCCCAAATCGCGCTGGAGTTGCTCAACCTGTTTCTGGCGTTTTAGCAGCTGCCCTGGATTGCCGAAGGCTTGGATCGGATGGGATTGGAGCTGTCTGTCTGTATTCGTCACCCGCTCTTTTAGGTCTTGAATTTCGCTCGGGGTCATTTCTGAGAGTGGAATCTGGGGAATTTGGCTGGCGATCGCCCTAGTTTCATCATTTCCTGAACGGGTTTGTCCCAGTCTCATGGTGAGTTCGGGCGGCGGCAGCAGATGATCTACTTGGGCTATGCGAGGAAACTCAGCGTGCAGGCCAACCACATCGACTAGCGCCACGATATACCAGCGGTTGTCTTGGCCTAAACAGACCAAATAGGGGAATTGCCCTGATCCAGGGATCTTGGAGACTAGAGTGGCAGGCAGGGGTGTCGCTACCGGAACATGCTTGCCCTTAAGACTGAGAATGGTGCCAGCAGTGCTAAAAGACAGCGCCGTCATCAAATCATGGATCTGCGTCTCATAGAACTGCTGCTGCAACGTCTTGAGCAGGCGGCGTTCTTCCTTCAGCCGCTCGTGAATTTTTTCGTAGCTGGCCAGCTCCGCTAAATCAACATGTGCCACCTGGGTGAGCTGCTGGTCTAGCTCGGTGGTGAGGTCGGCGATCGCCTGCTGCTGAGGTCGCAGAGTCAGGGTAGATAGATACTGGCCAAAACTGCGCTCAATTAGCTCACGGGCTTGTTCTAGGGAGTGAGTTTGCAGCAAGTTCAGCACCATGCCATAGCTCGGGCTGAACTGACTGACTAACGGATCAGGCCCTTCTGTGGCCAGATAAGCCGCCTCGTTTGCGCCTTCAAACTGAGTTTGTGCCGTGACCACATGACCGAGGATGTCCATGCCTCGGCGTCCGGCACGCCCCGCCATCTGCAAAAATTCGGAGGCTGTCAGCAGGCGATGGCCTCGGTCGGTGCGTTTAGAGAGGCTAGAAATTACAGTGGTGCGAGCGGGCATGTTAATCCCAGCGGCCAGGGTTTCGGTAGCAAACACCACCTTAATGAGTCCCTGCTGAAATAGCTCTTCGACCAACGATTTCCAGGCTGGTAAAATACCCGCATGATGAGAGGCTACCCCACAATAGAGCGGCTCTACCTGTCCAGAGCGGGCGGCTTCGGGATTGCGTTCCAAAAAGGTGTCAATTTGCTGCTTGAGCCGGGCTGCTTCCTGCTCGTTCACCAATGAGAAGCTGCTCATTTCTTTGACCGCATGGTCGCAGCCCTTGCGGCTAAAAATGAAATAAATGGCCGGCAGCATATCGCGCTGCTGGAGTTGGCTGACGAGATAGGCAATGCTGGGCGTGTCTTGTTTGCCTCTGGGTTTGCCCTTGGCGCGCTTGAGCTTGGGGTTGATGGCCTTTTTGGTGGGTGCCAGCAGCGGAAATAGCCCTTTAGGGCTGCAAAAGTGAAAATCTAGCGGTACGGGGCGAAAGTCGGAATAGATTAGTTCAGTGGGGCCGTGGACGCGGTTAATCCAATCGGTCAGCTGGTCGCTGTTGGCCACCGTGGCAGACAATGCCACTAACTGCACATCGGCAGGGCAATAAATGATCGACTCTTCCCAGACGGTGCCGCGCTGGCGATCGTTCATGTAGTGGCATTCGTCGAGCACAACCGCTTCCACGCCTTCCATGGAGGTGCCCACCTCACCAATGGGGGTGCCGTAGAGCATATTGCGAAAGATTTCGGTGGTCATCACCAAAACTGGGGCATCGCGGTTAACCGATACGTCACCCGTCAATAGCCCAACTTGATCGTCACCAAAGCGATCGCGAAAATCTCTGAGTTTTTGATTAGACAGGGCTTTTAACGGCGTCGTATAAAACACTCGCCGCTTTTGATCCGAGCCGGCATCAGCGAGCTGTTGGTTATGCTCCAAGGCTCGAATGATCGTATATTCTCCAACCAAGGTTTTGCCAGAGCCAGTGGGTACACAGACCACAACCGACTTTTTGGCGTCCAGGGCGGCGATCGCCTGCTGCTGGAACTCATCTAGTTCAAACGGAAACAGCGTCTTTAAATCTAGCCCAGAAGAAAAATCCACAGCGTCAGCTTTACATCCACGTTACGACTTGCTATCACCTATAGACTTCTAGCAACGTAGCGTTAGAGTGCTGCCAGTAAGATTCAGCCCCTACTGACACCTGCTGACAGCACTCTAACGCCACCGCTTGCACGAGGTCTTATTCTATGCCGCCGATGACACTGACGATCAAACTGCTGACATGAACCTTGACAACGCTAGGTCGTCAAGGGCAGTTTTGTGTCCGAGTCTCCAACCCTGGTGAGGTTTTGTAGAATCGGCACCGAGGTCTTCAGTTCAACAACGGTCTGGGAAACCGAGAATTTAGGGAGTTGCACTTGCCACTTCACTGAAACTTCACCTAAATCCCACGCATCCCTCCATTTATAGTAATTCACAAACCATTGACATCACGTTTCTGTCAAGGTATTGGCTGGGGTATTGCTGATTTTTGCAATACCTTGTAAAGATGAAAGTGGGTTTGTGACTTGTCCAGAACGTACTTTGAAGGTTGGGGTGATGCT
>CASBQX010000025.1 GCA_949127925.1 Synechococcales cyanobacterium PMM_0002 | reverse complement strand
GTTCTACATCATCGTCGGGCTATTTGGGGCAACGGTGGCGGCTGTGTTTGCGGCGTTTCCCCAAGAGCTAGTGCTGGCGATCGCCGGGTTGGCGTTGTTGGGCACAATCGGCAATGGTTTGGCTATTGCCCTCACTGACCCCCAAGCCCGCGAACCGGCCCTGATTACATTTTTAGTCACCGCTTCAGGAGTGACTCTGTTTGGCATTGGGTCTGCCTTTTGGGGGCTGGTGGCTGGGACGTTGGCGATCGCCATTTTGCAGGGAAAATTGCCTCAATCTGCCGTTAGATGGCTGCGCGATCGACGGACAGCGCCTGAACGGGGCCAGAAGTAAATTTACTTGCAGTATTACTTGTCGTATTGATATGGCAGTTTTCAGATGAATGAAGTCCACCACAGGCTCCAAAACAAGGGGCTTAAGCCCCTTGCCCCTACTGCACCGAAGTGAAAGGTGACTGCCAGCAGTATCGAGATTCATGTAAGTAATTCTGGCGTCGAGATTCCGGCGGCAGAGGGCGATCGCATTTTCGATAAGTTTTATCGCATTCCTAACAATGACCCCTGGCAGCACGGCGGTACGGGGCTAGGTTTAGCCTTAGTCAAAAGACCCGCCGAGCGGATCAAAAGTAAGATCCGCTTGATTAGTGGCGACGGCAAAACCACGTTTATCGTTGAGTTTCCCCGTGAGGCTGTAGCGGGTTAATCGGCTAATCAGCTGTACCGGGTGCGATCGCCCGTTAGCCGAATCACCAGCAGCGTATTGCCCCGTCTTGCGATTACCTGCACCCAGGAGCCGGGGGCGATCGCGGCTGCTTCAGTTGGCTGATCGGCCATAACAGGTTGCTCTGCCCGATACTGCTCGGCATACCAGTATGTTCCCTCAAACGCCACCCAGCCTCGTTGATGAGCAGTAATGGCTTCTTCCACTCTGCCAGTACCAGGATCGTCCAGCATTTTGATCGAGTTAGACACAAATGTGGGGTTCATGGCGACACCTCGTTGATGCTTCTACGTTGAACTCAGTGTCTAGCAATAGCGCCGTTTGAGCCAGGGATCATCCGGGACTTTAACCTCGAAGTTAGTTAGGAGTTGCTAAGATCTGTCAACGCCTTGTGGGTCAAGTAATTCGCCGCTCAGTGGCGCAGACCCACAGGTAATCAGATTTGCTTAACATCAGGCAAGATGGCTTATCTTCAGCAAATCTGGATTTATCTTCAGGCCACTACTATTAATAGTCCTTGCGCCACTAAACCTCGAAATATTGCCTTAAAATCTCAAATAACAACTGCCATCACTCGCCAACCGTTAATTTGGCCTGCCCTCGCGTCCATTGCGGCTACCGATCATTCAATTTTGCCTTTAGCATTGCCCCTAACTATCGATGACTATTAAGAGTTCACGACGCAGAAACCGTGGTGTGATTTTGACTGCCCAAGGCAAACAGAAACTTGAGGTGGCAATTCAAGCTGAGCAAGACTCTCTAGGCAAACGCATTTCTCTCGAAGAGATGGGCGATCGCGCGGTGCTTGATCCGGGCACTGTTGCCAAAGTATTGGGGCAAGAAAGGAGCGATCGCCGTTCCTTGGAGCGGTTGTTCAACGCCTTTAACCTCGACTTAACCCCCACAGATTTTACGACGCCTAGCCCGACGGTCGAGCATTCGGTTTCTAATCCGGTAGTGGATTGGGGGGACGCTCCCGAACTGCCTGCGTTTTATGGACGCGATGACGAACTGCAACGTTTGACCCAGTGGGTGGTTCGCGATCGCTATCGTCTGGTGATGATTTCGGGCAGCGGCGGCATTGGCAAAACCACGCTATCGATCAAGCTAACGGACTTAGTCCAAGACCAGTTTGAATTCGTGATTTGGCGATCGCTGATCAATGCCCCACCGCTGGTTGAACTGGTGGCCGATTTGATTCAGGTATTGTCGAACCAAGCAGCAACTGACTTTAGTTTGAATACCTTTCAAAAATACCTACGGCAACATCGCTGTTTGATTGTCTTAGACAACATTGAATCAATTTTGCAAGATGGTGCTGAGCTAGAAGACTATCCGACGGCTCGCCCTAGCTATTATCGCCAAGGCTATAGTGACTATGGCATGCTGCTGGGCTGGGTGGCGATTGGGCGGCACAATAGCTGTTTGGTATTGGCAGGTCGGCAGCGCCCCGATGAGTTTGTCACGTTAGAAAATTCGAGATTTCGGATTTTTTCATTAGGTGGACTCAGTGAACCCGCCAGTCGAGCCTTCATTCAGGCTCAAGGTACGCTCGAAGGGTCGGAGCAAGACTGGACAATGCTGATCAAGTCCTATGTCGGCAATCCCCTGATGCTGAAGATTGCGACTTCGAACATTGAGCAGTTTTTTGGTCATAATATCTCTAAATTTTTGGAGAGCAATAACTTTGTGCTGCGGCGGATTGGCGATTTGCTCAACATTCAGTTTGAACGGCTGTCTGGGTTAGAGCAGCAGGTGATGTATTGGCTGGCCCTAGAGCGAGAACCGATATCTGCCGAAGAATTGCTGCCCAACTTTGAGCCACCTGTGGCGTTTGCCGCATTGCTAGCGGCCATTCAAGAACTACATCAGCGATCGCTAATTGAACGCTCGGACGATGCGTTTTTTTCATTGCAACCTGTGGTGATGCAATATGTGACCGCTAATTTGCTGCGACAGCTGTGCAGCGAAATTATGACCCAAAGCCCAAAGCTGCTGCAAAGCCATGCGCTGATGGAAGCCCAGGCACCCGACTATGCCCGAGAATCTCGGATCCGTACGATCTTAAAACCATTAGAATTGACGCTGTTAAATCATCTGCGCAGCCTGCCTGTACTCAAAGAGTATCTGAATCGGCTGTTACATGTGTTGAGAAGCAACGCCCAGTTCTCC
>CASBQX010000024.1 GCA_949127925.1 Synechococcales cyanobacterium PMM_0002 | reverse complement strand
TGTCGTTGGTGGCAGCCCGCGAAATTCTCAACTCTCTCACATTGGCTGTAACGGCCGGCCAGCCCAAGGTAGAACGCCAATGGCATACCACGGCAGGTGTCTTAACCTTACAGGCAGAGTGGGTTGAAGCGGGATGTGTGCGTGTGCGCAGCATCTTGCCTTGTGCAGGGCAAATTCAGTCGAAAGGTAACGATGTAGAAGCTGTTGCTCAGCGGCCTAATGCAGGTGCTCTCAGTATTGAGCTGATTGACTTGGTACCCGAACAAATCTACCCATTGGAAGTGCGTCTCACCCTACCCGGCATGCCGATGCTGACGTTTGCAGTCCAAGTTGTCGGCGGATAGGGGAAATAGGGAGTAGGAGCTAGACCCTGCACCCTAAAATCTAAGACACCTGAAACCGAAGACACCTGACGATCGGGAAAAAGTGGACATGATTTCCCCTACTTGCGGCCAAGATGGCTAGTATAGGGGCAGCTTTTGCTTTTGGGGATCATGTCCACTCCATTTCCTAACACACGGCATCTTGCTCAGATTTCTAGATGGCAGCGACTGTGGCAACAGCTAGGCAGGCGCGAGCCAATCGAGCCGGAAGATTCGTTACTGCTGCGGGTGTTGGTACAGTTAATGGTCGCGGTAGGCATTGTGGCAGTAGATGTATCTGCCGCCGATGCCGCCGATATCTTAGGTACCAGCTTTTGGGCTGTACCTGTCAGTGGCATTGGAGCCGCTTGGAGCTGGTATCGCCGCCGCAGTCGCAATATTCCCGTCAAATTTTGTATTGCGATCGCCATGCTGGTTGCCTTGGCGGTCTTTTTTGTGCGGTTGGTCAATGAACGCAACGACACGCGGCTGGCGCTGGCGGAGCTGCTGATTCAGCTTCAGGTCTTCCATAGTTTTGACCTGCCGCGCCGCAAAGATTTGGGCTATTCCGTCATCATCGGGCTAATTTTGCTAGGAGTAGCAGCAACGCTTAGCCAAACCTTGTGGTTTGCCCCACTGCTGCTAGCGTTTGTGGGCTTAGCCATTCCAATGATGATTTTGGACTACCGTTCGCGGCTAGGACTTGTTCCTCAACAGACGTTACGGCGGATTGGAGCTGATCTTGCGCCAAAAAAATTGGCGGTGTTTCTGCTGGTAACCGTTGGGTTGGGGCTGCTGATCTTTGCGTTTTTGCCGCGACTGCCGGGATATCAGCTTCGCGCCTTTCCGGTCAGCGCTCCCATTGAGTTTGAAGGGCAGTTTGACGGCGGCACGATTTTGAATCCGGGCTATGTGCGCGATGGCAGGGCTAGCTCTGGCACTGGAACCGGAGCCGATGGCAACGTCCGGGGGGAACCCGGCCAGGTAGACGACAGCTTTTACTATGGCTTTAATAGCCAGATGAACCAAAACCTGCGGGGATCGCTGACGCCCAAAGTGGTGATGCGGGTGCGATCGCAGTCGGAAGGATTTTGGCGAGTGATGGCGTTTGACCGCTACACGGGGCAGGGCTGGGAGATCTCGCGCGGCGAGGAGAAAGACGTCCAAAAGCTAGAGCGTCCTGCCTGGTCGTTCCGGTTCACCCTGCCCTGGCCGGTGACGCTTAACCGCACCCAAGAGGTAATCCAGTCCTATACGCTGGTATCAGATTTACCCAATCTGGTGCCAGCGCTCTACGAACCCAAGGAGCTGTATTTCCCGACGCGAGAAGTCGCCATTGATCCCGAGGGCACAGTGCGATCGCCCGTTCCGTTATCCGCAGGACTCACCTATACGGTGATTTCGGAAGTGCCCTACCGCGATCGCACTAAGCTAGGCAAATCTCTAACGGCCTACCCCAAAACGATTACAGACATCTATCTGCAACTGCCCAAGGCGATCGCCCCGCGCTTGCGGCAAACCACTGAAGCGATTTTGGCCAAGTCTGCCAATCCGCTAACGAATCCCTACGAAAAAGCGCTATACCTGGCGCAACATCTGAAGCAAACCTATGAGCTTCAGCCTAATTTGCCATTCCTGGATGAAAAGGAAGACCTGGTGGAAGCCTTCTTATTCAAGTATCAGGGCGGCTACCCCGACCACTTTTCCACCGTACTGACGACGATGCTGCGGTCTATCGGCATTCCAGCTCGGCTGACGGTGGGCTTCGGAGCCGGTGAGTTCAACCCGTTCACTGGCTTTTACGTGGTGCGGAATACGGATGCCTTTGCCCTAACGGAAGTTTATTTCGCCAAACACGGCTGGTTTTCCTTCAACCCGATTCCCGGTGCCAATGTGATCCCAACATCGGTGGAAGAATCACAGGTGTTTGCGGTTTTGAAGCAGTTTTGGCAGTGGGTGGCGGGTTGGCTGCCGTCGCCGCTGTCGGGCTTCTTGAATGGCGTGTTTGAGCAGTTGGTGCGGGCATTTGGCTGGGCGATCGCCACTCTAACGGCGCTGTTCAACCGAGGCTGGATGGGGCTATTGACCGGGCTGATTCTGTTGACGGCACTTAGCTTTGCGGGCTGGCTAGCTTGGAGCGGTTGGCAAACCTGGCGCTACCGCCGCTGGCTAGCAAAACTACCGCCAATGGAAGCGCTTTATCAGCAGTTGCTAACGTGGCTGGCCAGTCAGGGCATCCACAAATCTTCTGCCCAGACCCCCCTAGAGTTTTCACGCCAATCGTCTAATCACCCGTCCTTTGACCACCCCGAGCTACTGGACGCTATTTCCCATGCCTATGTTCGCTGGCGCTATGGCGGGCAAACTCCTCATATTGAACCCTTGCGGCAGCAGATGCAGGCGGCACGAAGACGCCAAAACCGCGCGGCAATGCCAAAAAGCAGCAGATAACGGCCTATTCCAGCGGCAGAATTAGCTCTCCTGTGCCTGGGATCACAGTTCCGATCGCCCGGGCATCAAGGGTTTGGGCTTGGAAAAACTGAATGGCGCGATCGCCCTCGTCGGCTGGAACCAGCACGACAAACCCGATACCCATGTTGAAGGTATTGAACATGTCAGGGCGACTGACTGAGCCTAATTCTGCTAGCCAGTCAAAGACGGGTGGGATGGTCCAGGTGTGGGGCTGAATGTGGATCGATTGCTCTTGATTGAGGCAGCGCGGCAGGTTTTCAGGCAGGCCGCCTCCGGTAATGTGGGCCATGCTGTGAATGGGTAACCCGGCACGCAGGGCGGCCAAGATGGGCTTTACGTATATCTGGGTGGGGGTGAGCAGGGTGTCGCCGATGGTTTTGCCGCCAAACAGGGGCGGGCGATCGTGCAGGTTAATTTCGGCTAGTTCTATGATTTTTCGCACCAGGCTGAAGCCGTTGCTGTGGATGCCGCTGCTGGGGAGGGCGATCGCCACATCACCCACTTGCACTTGGGAGCCGTCCAAAATCTGGCTTTTTTCGACGATCCCCACGCAGAATCCGGCTAGGTCATATTCACCAGGTTGATAGAATCCTGGCATTTCTGCGGTTTCGCCGCCCAGCAGGGAGCAGCCTGCTTGGTTGCAGCCATTGGTGATCCCGGCGATTACTTGGGCGAGCTGTTCGGGGTTGAGTTTGCCTGTGGCTAGGTAGTCTAGGAAGAATAGAGGTTCTGCGCCACAGGTGAGGACATCGTTGACGCACATGGCGACGAGGTCGATGCCAACGGTGTCGTGGCGATCGCATTGGTGGGCTAGTTTCAGCTTGGTGCCGACGCCGTCGGTGCCGGAGACGAGGACGGGTTGCTGGTAGCCTGCGGGCAGTTCAAATAGGCCGCTGAAGCCGCCGATGCCGCCGAGGACTTCTGGGCGGCGTGTGCTGTTGACCATGTCGCGGATGCGTTGCACGAACGCGCGTCCGGCTTCTACATCTACCCCTGCTTGCCGATAGTCCATGAAGGTTCCATTTGTTGCGCTGCCAAGGTTGTATTTTATCAGTGTGGGGTTGCCCCAGTCACAAGCACAGCCCGGTGGTGCTTGTGCTGGGGTAAGTGTGGGAGAAAGGGCGATCGCCGCTTGATTAACGGGGGTAAATTGGTTTAGATAGAACATGAGTACTGATGGGCGATCGCTAAGTCTGCGAATCTTAGCGGAAATGTGGATCTATCATTGCTAGGTATCTCGCCGCTCTTTGAGCTGATCCGGGGGGCTTCCCCCCGTACCCCCGCATCTTTAGGGGCCTAAACTCCCCCAAAC